>CAMCWJ010000098.1 GCA_945882475.1 Bifidobacterium breve | reverse complement strand
AGCCAGTAGGCGCACGCCGCGATCAGCATGCCCACCAAGGCCACCACCCGATCACCGATCCGGGTCGCGACCCAGCCGCCGATCAGCGCACCGACCGGCAGCGCCGCCAGGAAGTGCAGCAGCAGGAACGCCGCTCCGTTCTGGTCCTTGCCCAGCACGCCCTGCCCGAACAGTTCGACGTTGACCAGGGTGACCATCAACGCGGCGCCGGCACACATCGAGGTGGCAAGGGAGGTCAGGAACGGGCCGAACTTCACCCCCTTCGGTTCGATCAGCCGGGTCGTGGCGAACCGCTCCCACACCGCGAACGCGATCGCGGCCAGCACGGCGCCACCCACCAGTGCCAGACCGTGATTCGGCAAAATCTGCTTACCGTCGGGGTTGGGGTTGTAGAGGCCCCACACCGCGAGGCCGAGTGCGATCGCGAGCAGCACGCCGCCCACCACGTCGACGCGTTCGGGTTTGTCGCTGCGCTCGTGCGACGGCAGGCTGATGTGGATCAGCCCCATGGCAATCAGCGTGAGTGGCACGTTGATCCAGAACACGTCCCGCCAGGTGTTGAGTAGCCACACCACACCGATGCCGTACAGCGGGCCCAACACGCTGCCGAGTTCCTGCGCCGCGCCGATCCCACCCAGCACCGAGGCCCGGCTGCGCTCCGCCCACAGGTCCGCGGCCAGGGCGAGGGTCACCGGCAGCAGCGCGCCGCTGGCGATGCCCTGGATCAGGCGCCCGATCACCAGCGTGGTCAGATCACCGGACAGCGCGGTCACCACCGAGCCGACCGCGAACCCGACCAGGCTGAGCTGCAACACCAGTTTGCGGCCGAACCGGTCCGATAACCGACCCAGGAGCGGCATCGCAGCGATGTAGCCCAGCAGATAGACGGTGATGATCGGCGTGATCTGCTGGATCTTGTTGATCGGGATGTTGATCGACCGCATGATGTCGACCATGATCGTGATCACGACATAGGTGTCCAGCGCCCCGAGCAGGACCGCGAGACTGCCGGCCCCGATGGCGACCCGTCGGCCGCGACCGGTGTTCGGCAGCTGGTCGGCGGTAGCGGTCGGTCCCTGCGGCATCAGACGGGCTTGGTGACGGTGACCGGCTTGTCCCACTCGGACAGCGTCAGCTGAATGCTGTTGCCGTCGCTCTGATCCACCGTGGCCTGCACCAGCTGGTGGGGCGCATCCTTCTCGATCCACACCGTGGCCGGCAGTGCCGTGCCAGCCTTGAGCTGGGGGATCAACTTGTTGACGGCGTCGGCGGTGACCTTGCCGGTGACCTTCACCGTAGCCACCCCGCCCACCGTCTCGAGCCCGGCAGACTGTGCGTCAGTGAGACTGGCCAGCATGTTGGCCAGGCCGGCGTCGGGATTGAGGATCACCGACGGGTCGTAGACGTCGACCGCCGGACCCATGTCCAGCCAGCTGTTCGGGGTCAGTGCCGCATACAGGGTGCCGTCGAGCACCACCAGCTCGATGTCAACGTCGGAGCCGCCCATCGAGATCGTGGAGCTGCCCTTGATGGCCACGCTGGGCACATTGGTCAGATCCCCGGAGAGTGTCTTGACCGGCAGCCCGTCGATCTTGCCGTTGACGGCGATTTCCAGGTGGGCGCTGTTGAGTGCCTTGGTGGCGGTGATGGACTGCCCGACGAGCTGGGCGGCGTCCGGCAGCGGCTCGCTGGACTTCGATGACGAGCAGCCCGAGGCGACCAGGGCAGCAGCGATCAGGGCGGCAAGCACGGCGAAGATACGGCGATACGTCGACATAGGAAGCATCGTAGTGGGTCGCAGCCCGGGCTCCCCGGTGGCGATGCCGGGGTTGTGTCGCCGTCACTGGATCGGTATGAGTGTGTCTATGTTCGGTGACCTGGAATTTCGGCATGTCCCGGTGGATGCCGGCGACGCTGCTGTTCTGGTGTCGGCAATGGTCGCCGAGATGCGCGATCTGTACGACGGCCTGGATCTGGACGCCCCCGATATGCCCAAGGCCGGCCCCGCCGAACTCGGTCCGCCGGGCGGAACCTTTGTCGTGGGCTACTGCGACGGCGAAGCGGTATGCGGCGGCGGATTCAAACGGTTGCCCGACGGCGCCTGTGAGATCAAACGCATGTACGTGGTGCCGCGGGCCAGAAGGGCCGGGGTGGCGCGGGCACTGCTGGCGACCCTCGAGGATTCCGCCCGCGACTTGGGCTACCGGATCGCCCGACTCGACACCGGCTCACGGCAGCCCCACGCCCAGGCGTTCTACGAGTCCGTCGGCTATCGAAGGGTGGGCAACTTCAACGGCAATCCGGCCGCGGCGTTCCACGGTGAGAAGCGGTTGGTATCCGGCCCGTTAGATTAGGCAGATGTTCACCGGAATCGTGGAAGAACTCGGCGAGGTCATCGGCGTGGACGATCTCGGCGATTCGGCTCGACTGACCATCCGCGGCCCGGTCGTCACCTCCGATGCCCGCCACGGCGACTCGATCGCCGTCAACGGCGTCTGCCTGACGGTGCTGGAGTCGACGGCCGAGGGCCGGTTCAGCGCTGATGTGATGGCCGAAACGCTGAACCGCTCGAGCCTGGGTGCGCTTGAACCGGGCAGCCCGGTCAATCTCGAACGCGCCGCGGCGGTCAATAGTCGACTTGGCGGCCATATCGTCCAGGGCCATGTCGACGGCACCGGCGAGGTGATCTCCCGGTCGCCCTCGGAGCACTGGGAGGTGGTGCGCGTCTCGCTGCCGCCGGAGTTGTCCCGCTATGTCGTGGAGAAGGGGTCGATCACCGTCGACGGGGTGTCGCTGACGGTGTCGGCGATCGGAGATGACTTCTTCGAGGTCTCGCTGATCCCGACCACGCTCGGATTGACCACCCTGGGCCGGGCTCAGCCCGGCACCCGGGTGAATCTCGAGGTGGACGTGATTGCCAAATACGTTGAACGGCTGTTGGCGGCCCGCGATTAGTGCGGTTCGGCGAACTCGACGCCCCGCTCGAGTTTCTGAGGCGGCCTAGCCGATCCCGTCCAGCGACTCTGCTTTCTCAGCCAACCCGATTAACACCTCACCGAACTCGCGCGCCTGGTCCGGCGTCAGGTCGACCACGATGGGCAACTCCTTACCGCCGACGACAACTTCGCCGCCGACTCGCACCGCGACACCGCTGACGGTTGACCCGTCGCGATGCTGCACTCCGGTCAGCAGAGCCGCGACATCGCCGACCGTCACCGGGTCGGCGCCGAAAACGCGGTCATGGAACTTCGCATCCCAATCGCCGACCCACGCGGTGCCGGCCGGTGGTGCGGTGATCGGGTCGGTGCGGGGGGTCATGGAGAGAAGGTCCTTCCGGTCATAACCGCCATTTTTGGTGGTTCATACTGGATCCGGCAGTATTGCCAGGCATTCCAGCAATGTTCTTACCGGTAAACGGGCAGGCGGACACGATGACGAGATTGGACACCGTCGAACGGGCGGTTGCCGATATCGCGGCGGGCAAGGCCGTCGTCGTCGTCGACGACGAGGACCGCGAGAACGAGGGCGACCTGATCTTCGCCGCGGAGAAGGCGACCCCGGAACTGGTTGCCTTCATGGTCCGCTACACCTCGGGTTATTTGTGCGTACCGCTGGAGGGCACCATCTGTGACCGGCTGGGCCTGCTGCCGATGTACGCGGTCAACCAGGACAAGCACGGCACCGCCTACACCGTCACCGTGGACGCCAGGCACGGCGTCGGGACCGGCATTTCGGCGTCTGACCGGGCCACCACCATGCGACTGCTGGCCGATCCAGCGAGCGTTGCCGACGACTTCACCAAGCCCGGCCACGTGGTTCCGTTGCGCGCCAAGGACGGCGGAGTGCTGCGCCGACCCGGACACACCGAGGCCGCCGTCGACCTGGCCCGGCTGGCGGGACTTCAGCCCGCGGGGGCGATCTGCGAGATCGTCAGCCAGAAGGACGAGGGCGCCATGGCGCAGACCGACGAACTGCGGATCTTCGCCGACGAGCACGGACTGGCCATGATCTCGATCGCGGACCTCATCGAGTGGCGCCGCAAGCACGAGAAGCAGGTGGAGCGGATCGCCGAGGCCCGCATTCCAACCCGCCACGGCGATTTCCGCGCCGTCGGCTACACCAGCATCTACGACCAGGTCGAACACGTGGCACTGGTCCGCGGTGACATCGCCGGACCCGAGCATGACGGTCACGACGTTCTGGTGCGGGTGCATTCCGAATGCCTGACCGGCGACGTGTTCGGATCCTGGCGGTGCGACTGCGGCCCGCAACTGGACGCTGCGATGGCGATGGTGGCCGGTGAGGGTCGCGGGGTAGTGCTCTACATGCGGGGCCACGAGGGCCGCGGCATCGGCCTCATGCACAAACTGCAGGCCTACCAACTGCAGGACGCCGGCGCAGACACCGTGGACGCCAACCTTGAACTCGGACTGCCCGCTGATGCGCGCGATTACGGTATCGGCGCCCAGATCCTGGGCGACCTCGGGGTGCGGTCGATGCGACTGCTCACCAACAACCCGGCCAAGCGGGTGGGCCTGGACGGGTACGGATTGCAGATCATCGAGCGGGTGCCACTGCCGGTGCGGGCCACCGCCGAGAACATCCGGTATCTGCGGACCAAGCGCGATCGGATGGGCCACGAACTCGTCGGCCTCGATGACTACGACGAAACCTCGGATATACCCGGCGATCTGGGCGGCGCACTGTGACAGAGGTGCGCCGATGAGCGGAGGCGCGGGCGTTCCGGCGGTGCCGGACATGGACGCCGCCGACATCCGCCTCGCCATCGTGGCGAGTACCTGGCACGCCGAGATCTGCGAGGCTCTGCTCGACGGAGCCCGCCGGGTGTCCGACGGGTGCGGCGTCACCGATCCGACTGTGGTCCGGGTGCACGGCGCGATCGAGATACCGGTGGTCGCCCAGGAATTAGCCCGCAACCACGACGCGGTGGTCGCACTCGGCGTCGTGATCCGGGGCGCCACACCACATTTCGACTATGTCTGTGACGCGGTCACGCAGGGTCTGACCCGGGTGTCGCTGGACTTGTCGACCCCGGTGGCCAACGGTGTGCTGACTACCGACAACGAGCAGCAGGCACTCGACCGGGCCGGGCTGCCGGACTCTGCCGAGGACAAGGGCGCTCAGGCCACCGCCGCGGCACTGTCCACGGCGTTGACGCTGCGCCACCTGCGCCGGGCATGACCTCCGCGCCCTCCGGCGGCGAGTGGGATGCCGAGTTCAGACCGCACCGGGTCACGCGGTTCGCCTACGGCACCGCCGCACTGATCGCCTCCACCGGCACCGTGGCCGCGATGTTCTCGGCGGGAACCTCCACCGGGGCGTTACTGGGAACCGCGGACCAGTTCGCCATGGCGGGTCTGGCGATCGTGCTGGCCGGCGCGGTGCTACTGCTGACGCGGCCCAGACTGCGGATCGGACCGGCCGGGCTGGCGGTCCGAAATCTCTTGGAGTACAGATTCATTCCGTGGAGCGAGGTGACCGGTGTCTCCTTCCCGCCCGGGCGGCGCTGGGCGCGAGTGGACCTGGCCTACAACGAGTACGTCCCGGTGCTGGCGGTCCAGGTCGCCGACCGACAGCGCGCGGTCGACGCGATGGACACCATCCGCGACCTGATGGCGCGGTACCGTCCGGCC
This sequence comes from Bifidobacterium breve, assembly GCA_945882475.1. GTDB lineage: Bacteria > Actinomycetota > Actinomycetes > Mycobacteriales > Mycobacteriaceae > Mycobacterium. The sequence goes on along the minus strand of CAMCWJ010000098.1, from coordinate 3,232 downwards.
TCGGGGTGACTGACCACCGAACCCGGGCGGTCTGTCGGTACTAACCTGGGCAGGTGGCTGATCCCGCGACCTACCGCCCGGCGCCCGGGTCGATTCCGGTCGCGCCGGGGGTGTATCGCTTCCGGGATGCTCACGACCGGGTCATCTACGTCGGCAAGGCCAAGAACCTGCGCAGCCGACTCACCTCGTACTTCGCCGACATTGCCGGACTGCATCCGCGGACCCGGCAGCTGGTCACCACCGCGGCGAAGGTGGAGTGGACGGTGGTCGGCACCGAGGTCGAGGCACTGCAGCTTGAGTACAACTGGATCAAGGAGTTCGATCCCCGGTTCAACGTCCGCTATCGCGACGATAAGTCCTATCCGGTGCTCGCGGTCACCCTCAACGAGGAATACCCGCGCCTGATGGTCTACCGCGGTCCCCGACGAAAGGGCGTCCGCTACTTCGGGCCGTACTCACATGCCTGGGCCATTCGGGAAACCCTCGATCTGCTGACCCGGGTGTTTCCGGCGCGCACCTGTTCGGCCGGAGTGTTCAAGCGGCACAGCCAGATAGAACGTCCGTGTCTACTGGGCTACATCGACAAATGCGCCGCGCCGTGCGTGGGCCGGGTCAGCGCTGAGGAACACCGCAGGATCGTGGGTGACTTCTGCGACTTCCTGTCGGGGCGGACCGATCGCTTCGTCCGCGAGTTGGAGCGGCAGATGAATTCGGCTGCCGCCGAACTTGATTTCGAGCGCGCGGCCCGGCTGCGCGACGACATCGGGGCGCTAAAACGTGCCCTGGAGAAGCAGACGGTGGTGCTCGGCGACGGCACCGACGCCGACGTCGTGGCATTCGCCGACGACGAGTTGGAGGCGGCGGTCCAGGTGTTCCATGTTCGCGGCGGCCGGGTGCGCGGCCAGCGGGGGTGGATCGTGGAGAAGCCGGGCGAGCCGGGTGTCTCCGCGCAGGCGCAGTTGGTGGAGCAGTTCCTCACCCAGTTCTACGGTGAGCAGGCCGAATTGAGCAGTGCGACCGACGAATCGGCCAATCCGGTTCCGCGCGAGGTGCTGGTGCCGTGTCTGCCGCCCGGTGCGCAGGAGTTGACTGACTGGCTGTCCGGGCTTCGCGGCTCCCGGGTCGAACTCCGTGTTCCCCGTCGCGGCGACAAGCGGGCTCTTGCCGACACGGTGCAACGCAACGCTCAGGAGGCACTGCAGCAGCACAAGCTTCGCCGCGCCGGTGACTTCACGGCGAGATCGGCTGCGCTGCAGGATATTCAGGCCTCACTAGGACTGTCCGATGCGCCGCTGCGGATCGAATGCGTCGACATCAGCCATGTGCAGGGCACCGATGTGGTGGGGTCGCTGGTGGTCTTCGAAGACGGCCTGCCGCGCAAATCCGACTACCGACACTTCGCGATTCGTGAGGCCGCGGGCGAGGGCCGCTCCGACGACGTCGCCTCCATCGCGGAGGTCACTCGCCGGCGGTTCCAGCGTCACCTGCAGGAAACCCCGGCCGAGGAGGCCGAGGCCACCGACAAGCCCCGCCGGTTCGCCTACCCGCCAAACCTCTACGTGGTCGACGGTGGCGCCGCTCAGGTCAATGCCGCGCGCGCGGTGCTCGACGAACTCGGCGTCACCGACGTCGCGGTGATCGGACTGGCTAAACGGTTGGAGGAAGTCTGGGTACCGGCCGAACCGGATCCGGTGATCCTGGCACGCAACAGCGAGGGCCTGTATCTGCTGCAACGCGTCCGCGATGAAGCGCACCGCTTCGCCATCTCCTATCACCGCAGCAAGCGATCCAAGCGGATGACCGCCTCCGCGCTGGACAGCGTGCGGGGCCTCGGCGACACCCGGCGCAAGGCACTGGTCACCCACTTCGGATCGGTGGCGCGGTTGCGCCAGGCCAGTGTCGAGGAGATCACCGCGGTCCCGGGTATCGGCGCGGCCACGGCGGCGGCGGTGCTCGATGCCCTCGGCGCCGATGCCGATCCCGCCGGTTCGGCTGCGTCCGAGGCCGCGGTGGGCAATGATGCAGGGCGGGCATCGCAATGACGGAACACACTGAAGAACCCAGCACCGCTGGAGCGGGCAGCGAAAAACCCGGTACCGCTGGAGCGGGGAGCGAAGAACACGACGCCCCCGACGCCGGCATCGATGTGGTGCTGGTGACCGGACTCTCCGGGGCCGGGCGGGGCACCGCTGCGAAGGTGCTCGAGGACCTCGGCTGGTACGTCGCCGACAACCTGCCGCCGGAGTTGATCGCTCGGATGGTCGACCTTGGTTTGGCCGCCGGTTCCCGCATCACCCAACTCGCGGTGGTGATGGACGTCCGGTCCCGCGGCTTCACCGGTGATCTGGATCTGGTGCGCAAGGATCTGGCCTCTCGCAACATCGCGCCGCGGGTGTTGTTCATGGAGGCATCCGACGACATCCTGGTTCGCCGCTACGAGAACAACCGGCGCAGTCATCCGTTGCAGGGCAACCAGACCCTCGCCGAGGGCATCGCCGCCGAACGGTCGCTGCTGGCCCCCGTTCGCGCCGCCGCCGATCTGGTGATCGACACCTCGGCGTTGTCTGTGCCGGCACTGCGGGCGAGCATCGAGAGCGCGTTCGGTGGTCAGGCCGCGGCCCAGACCAGCGTCACCATCGAGTCGTTCGGCTTCAAGTACGGCCTGCCGATGGATGCCGACATGGTGATGGACGTCCGTTTCCTGCCCAATCCGCACTGGGTCGACGAACTTCGGCCGCAGACCGGTCAATCGCCGGCTGTGCGCGACTACGTGCTGTCCCAGCCCGGGGCCGACGAGTTCCTGACGACCTACCACCGGTTGCTCAAACTCGTTGTCGCCGGATATGTGCGGGAGGCCAAGCGGTACATGACGGTGGCGATCGGCTGTACCGGGGGCAAGCACCGCAGCGTCGCCATCGCCGAGGCGCTGGCCGGTCTGCTGAGCGAGGACCCACAACTGTCGGTTCGGGTGCTGCACCGTGATCTGGGGCGGGAATGACCGGCCCGCACCCGGCTCAGGCCGACGCCCCGCGCATCGTCGCATTGGGCGGTGGGCACGGTCTCTACGCGACGCTGTCGGCCGCGCGCCGCCTCACCCCGCACGTCACCGCGGTCGTGACTGTGGCCGACGACGGCGGATCCTCCGGGCGGCTGCGTTCCGAACTCGATGTCGTCCCGCCGGGCGACTTGCGAATGGCGTTGGCGGCGTTGGCATCCGATACTCCGCACGGTC
>CAMCWJ010000097.1 GCA_945882475.1 Bifidobacterium breve | reverse complement strand
TCGAGTTCCTGTGGCGTGGTCAGGACGGCAGTCAGCGGAATGCTCGCCTGCTCGGCATACCCTCCGAGCAGCACCGCTCCGTAGACGCGGTCGCCCACATCGAACCCCGAACCCTGCGGCGCCGAGCGCACCACACCGGCTACCTCGGTGCCCGGAATAAAGGGCGGCTCGATTTTCAGCTGGTACTGCCCGCCGATCAGAAGCAGGTCCGGGTAGCAGACGCCGGCGGCCCGTACGTCGATGAGCACCGATTCCGGCGATGGGACCGGATCGGCGACATCGGTGTAGGCCAAACCCGACGGCCCGCAGAGCTCTTGGGCGACAAGAGCTTTCACAGTGGAATCAGAGCTTGAAGGGGACTCAGAGCTTGAAGGCGGCTTGTTTAGCCGCAGACAGGTCGTCGATCTGCGACCAGTGCGCAGCTACGTCGTCGACGGTCGGCACCTCGTCGAAGGTCACACCCTCGTTCTGGAACAGCGCCGTGCGCTGCACCTTGCCGCCGCCGACGATGAACACCGACGCGGTGTCGGGCACCTCTTCGGTGCACAGGTAGGCGACCACCGGCGCCACATACTCCGGGGTGAGCTTCTTGAGGATCTCCGGCGGCATGATGTCCTCGGTCATCCGGGTCGCCGCGATCGGCGCCACCGCGTTGCTCTTGATGTTGTACTTGGCACCCTCCTGAGCGAGGGTGTTGATCAGCCCGACCAGGCCGAGCTTGGCAGCGCTGTAGTTGGCCTGCCCGAAGTTGCCGAACAGCCCACTGGTGGAGGTGGCCACCACAATGCGGCCATAGCTCTGCTCGCGGAAGTGTGGCCACGCGGCGCGGATCACGTTGTACCCGCCGTAGAGGTGGACCTGCAGTACCGAGTTCCATGCCTCGGCAGTCATCTTGTGGAAGGTGCCGTCACGCAGGATGCCGGCATTGCTCACCACGCCGTGGATGGCGCCGAACTCATCGAGTGCGGTCTTGACGATGTTCTCGGCTCCCGCAGCATCGGCGACCGAATCGTAGTTGGCGACAGCTCGCCCACCGGCCGCCTTGATCTCGGCCACCACCTGATCGGCCATCGCCGAACCGGCTCCGGTGCCGTCCCGGGCGCCGCCGAGGTCATTGACCACGACGCTGGCGCCCTCTTTAGCCAGGGTCAGCGCGTACTCGCGGCCCAGTCCGCCTCCGGCACCGGTGACGACGATGACTCGATCCTGTACTCCTGGCATGGGGCTTCCCTCTCGACTCGGCTGATTGCGGCAATCGTAACCAGAGCCGATTACCGGCTGGCGGCGCGCTCGGCGATCACGAAGGTGGAGAAGGCGTCGCGGGCCTCAGTGTCGGGCACCTCGACCCAGCGGCCCAGCCGACGCATCTCCTCATTGGAGGGCGTGGCCGATGCGGTCCAGCCGTGCGCGCCCAGCCACTCGGCGACGTCGGCGCGGTCCGGATCGTTGTAGATCAGTTCGGAGACATCGACAGGCCGCTCGAGACCGATCTCGTCGGCCATCTTCTCCCAGCGCATCCGCATCTGAGCTCGGCGGTCCTCATCCTGATGCCCCATCGCCTCGGCCGAGACCCGACTGCCCGGCGCGCTTAACTCGGTGATCTGAGTGAACAACCGATCCTGCGCCTCGGCAGGTAGGTACATCAGCAGGCCCTCGGCCAGCCATGCCGTCGGCGACGTGGGATCAAAGCCCGCAGACGTCAGTGCAGCGGGCCAGTCCTGTCGGAGGTCGATCGCGACCTCGTGGCGCGCTGTGGCCGGTTCGATGCCATGGGCCGCAAGGGTTCTCGACTTGTACTCGAGCACCTTGGGCTGATCGATCTCGAAAACGACTGTTCCGGCCGGCCACTGCAGCCGGTAGGCCCGGGAGTCCAGACCGGAGGCGAGGATCACCACCTGCCGGATCCCCGCGGCGACGGCGTCGGCGAAGAACGCGTCGAAGAAGTGCGTGCGGACCGCCTGGTAGCCGAGCATGTTCTCAAAAACAGCGGCGGCCTCGGGGTCGGCTTTCCTGATGCGCTCCGCAACGGAGTCGTCAACGAAGTCATCCCACATTCCGGTCCCGGCACCGGCCACCAACAGGCGCGCGTAGGGGTCGCGGATCAGCGGGCTGGCACTGTCGGTTTCCCGGGCGCGGGCGGCGGCCACCATGACCGCCGTGGACCCCACGCTGGTGGCGATGTCCCAGCTGTCGTCATGGCTGCGCTGGTTGCTCACAGCCCCGACCCTAGAGCAGGCGGCGCAGGATCTTCATCGCGCGGTCGGTGTACGGCGGGTACAGCAGGCCCGGATCCGGCTTGGCCGGCTTGGAGAGCACGGCCCGGCGGTGACTGAGCGCCTCGAAGCCCCACTGCCCGTGATAAGCGCCCATCCCACTGGCGCCGACACCACCGAACGGCAACTGCGGTACCAGGCAGTGCATGGCGATGTGGTTGATCACAGCGCCGCCGGACGGCATCCGGTCGATCAGTTCGCGGCCACGCTCCTGCGACGCGGTGAACACATACAGCGCAAGGGGTTTGGGCCGGGCGTTGACGAACGCCACCGCCTCCTCGGCCGAATCGACGGAGATGATCGGCAGGATGGGGCCGAAGATCTCGTCGTTCATCACCGCGTCGTCGGGCGAGGGATCGACGATGACCGTCGGCTGGATCCGCAGCGTGGCGCGGTCCGATCCGCCGCCGGTGATCACCTTGCCGCTCGTCGTACTGATCAGTGACGCCAGCCGGTCGAACTGGCGCTCGTTGACGATGCGCAGCGACGGATCCGGTTGATCGGAACGGAATTCGGCGATCGTGGCCACGATCTTGTCGGTCAACGCAGCCGCGATCGACCGGTGCGCCAGAACGTAATCCGGGGCGATGCAGGTCTGCCCGGAGTTGAGCAGCTTGGTCCAGGCGATCCGGCGCGCAGTCACGTCGAGGTCGGCATCGGGCAGCACCAGAACCGGACTCTTGCCGCCCAGTTCCAGGGTGACCGGGGTCAGCGTCGGGGCTGCGGCCGCCATGATCTTGCGGCCGATCTCGGTGCCGCCGGTGAACAGCGCATGGTCGAACCCCTGTGACAGCAGATCCTGGGTGGCGTCGGCGGCGCCCTCCACCACCCGGACCGCCTCGCGGTCGAGGTATTGCGGCACCAGTCGGGCAATCAGCTCAGAGGTGGCCGGCGCAAGCTCGGAGGGCTTGATCACCACCGCGTTGCCCGCCGACACCGCGGCTACCACCGGGGACATGCACAGGAAGAACGGGTAGTTCCACGGCCCGATCACCAGGATCACGCCGAGCGGGTCGTACTGCACCCAGGCCCGGCCGGGCATCTGCGCCAGCGGCACGCTCTGCCGGGCCGGCTTCATCCACTTCCGCAGGTGCTTGCGCGCAAACGCGGCCTCGGCCTTGGTCGATGCGATATCTCCGAGCCAGGCCTCGAACGTCGAGCGGCCCAGGTCGGCGGTCAGCGCCGCGGAGATCTCGGACTCGCGCTCGTCGCACATCCGCTCGATGGCCCGCAATTGCTCCTCGCGCCACGCGACCGGGCGGGTGCGGCCGGTGTTGAACACCGAGCGAACCTGGGCCAGCACCCCGGCGGAGCCGCCTTCGGTGGTGTGGTCCGTGGTCAGCTGAACGGTCATGGCAACTCCTCGACAAACGGTTTGGGCCCTCGGCAAACGCTTCACGGCAACGAGCTGAGTTCCAGCTTGCCTCATCAGGGGGCGGGTGGGAAACACTTCGGCCGATCCGCCCTGGGCACCGCATAGTGTCTATTTCCATGCTCAAGGGGCTGGCCGCACAGCTGGCCACGCGGGACCCCGAGCGCGACGGCGCGCGGACGGCCCTGCGCGCCGCGATCTTCCTCCCGGTCGCCGCGGTCGTCAGCTTCGCGGTCGCCGGCGACGCCCAGACCCCGATATTCACCTTGATCGGCGCGATTGCGATTCTGATCGCCGCAGACTTCCCGGGCAGCCTGGGGACCCGCGCGCTGGGCTACTGCGGTCTGGCGTTCAACGGTGCCGTCCTGATCACCGTGGGCACGCTGGCCGCACCGAACCCGTGGCTGGCGGTGCCGCTGTGCTTCGTGGTCGGCGTGGTGGTCAGCTTCCTCGGCCTGCTCAGCGAGGTGGTCGCGGCGGGGCAGCGGCCGGCTCTCATGGCGTTCGCGTTGGCGGTCTGCATCCGGCCGGTCGGCCCGCTGGGCGACCGGCTGTTCGGCTGGGTGATCGCATTGCTGATCTGCGTGCCGGCCTCGCTGTTCGTTCTGCCGCCCCGCTACACCGGGCAGTTGCGTCGGCAGGCCACGCGGGTCTGCGCGGCACTGGCCGACCGCATCGAGGGCACCTGCTCGGCGGCGGAGGTGCACTCAGCCATAGCCGCGCTGCGCGCCGGGTTCCTGAGCAGCGCAGTCGCCCCGGTGGCGATGACGGCCGGCAGCCGCGCACTGATCCGGGTATCGCCGGAACTGCAGTGGCTCTCCGACCGGGTCGACTCGGACACCGCCCAGCTGTTGGGGCCGATGACCGCAACCGGGACCCGGGTGCTGCGGGCCTGCGCCGTCGTGTTGAACCCGTCCGGGACGGGCCCGGGGAAGGAGGCGGCCCACACCGAGTTGGACGACGCGCTGGCCGCCCACAAGTCCGCTGCGCTGGACCGCTACCGCGATGACATCGCCGCCATGCTGGCCGAGCCCGACGATGCCGCGGCGGTGCGGCGGGGTCGCACGATGTTGAACCGACGCACCATGGGCGCCACCATCGGACTGACCGGACGGATCATCGCCGGGGCGGCCGCCGCCGACGCCCGGCCGCTGTGGGCCCGGATGCTGGGCCGGCAACTTCCCGAGACCGGAATCGCCGACCGGGTGTACTCCAAACGGGTCGCCCTGGCCTCGCTGAGTGGCTACCTGAGCACCGGATCGGTCACGGTAATCAACAGCCTGCGCACCGGAATGGCGCTGACGCTCGCCGTCGTCGTCACGATCGTGTTCCCGATCCAGAACGGACTGTGGGTGGTGCTCGGCACGCTCTCGGTGCTGCGCAGCAGCGCTGTGGCGACCAGGACCACGGCCGTGCGCGCGGTCGCCGGGACGGTCGGCGGATTCCTTCTGGGAACCCTTGTCATCGCGTTGCTGGGCACCGACGGGATCGTGATGTGGACCCTGTTGCCGGTGGTCACCTTCGGGGCGGCCTACGTCTCCCGAGTCGGATCCTTCGTGGCCGGCCAGGCGATGTTCACCATGATGGTGATGATCGTGTTCAACCTCAGCCAGCCCACCGGGTGGCAGGTGGGTCTGGTGCGAATCGAGGACATCGCACTGGGCGGCCTGGTCGGTCTGGTGGTGTCGGCGTTGATGTGGCCCCAGGGCGCAGCGGCAGCGGTGCAGCGAGCCGTCGACGGGGCCCTGAGGGTGGGCGCGCGCTATCTGAATGCGGCGGTGCACCGGATCACCCGGGGTGCCTCCGAGCAGACCGACGACGCCCTCATCGCGCTCAGTCAGGACACCCTGGAAGGGGTGCGGGCCTATGGCGACGCGGTGCGCACCTATCTGGCCGAGAATGCGGGTGCGGTCGGCACTGATCTACCCGGCGCCGACAGCCGGATCCCGCGACTGCATTCCGCAGCCGATCTGATCGCCGACGTCGTACCGCCGCCACTCGGGGTGTACCCACGGGCCCGGGCGGTCATCGAAGAGCATGCCGCCGCGCTGGGTGCCCAACTCGGGGGTGCCCAACTCGGGGGTGGTCAACTCGGGGGTGGTCAGCCACACGCAGCCCTGCCACCGATCAGCGACGACTTCGTGCCCGCGTTACGGTGCGACGCCGGAGCCGGCGAACTGGCACTCTCCGCGGCTCTGCCACTGATGACGACGGCGGCGATCATCGGCGAGCTGGAGTCCACTTACCCGGCCGGATATCCCGCTGGAGAACAGCTGAAGACCTGAAAAACGTTGCGGCGCAACCTCACCCGTTAGTCTCGCTCACCCCAGCACGGTCGTCGCGGCCTCGCGTGCCTGCGCCGGACTTGCGGTCGCCAACACCGCCTCGGCGGCGTCGCGACATTGCTGCAGTGTCACGCTCGCCAGTTTGGCGCCCACCGGGGTGACCGCCGAGGCGGCCGCCGAGAGCGAACTGACCCCCAGTCCGACCAGGACGCAGGCCAGCAACGGGTCGGCGGCGGCCTCCCCGCAGACCCCGACCGGCTTTCCGGCGGCAACCCCGGCCCGAGCGGTCTGGGCGACCAGGGTGATCACCGCCGGCTGCCACGGGTCGGTGAGGGTGGCCAGGTCCGAGGACATCCGGTCGGCCGCCATCGTGTACTGCGCCAGGTCGTTGGTGCCGATGGAGAGGAACTCGACGTGTTCGAGAAGGCGGTCGGCCAGCAGGGCCGCGGCCGGGATCTCGATCATCACGCCGGGGTGCAGACCGCGTTCGCGGGCCAGGCCGGCGAATTGCCGCGCCTCGTCGGCGGTGGCGATCATCGGCGCCATCACCCACGGTGCGTTTCCGGTGCTGGCGGCTGCGGCCGCGATCGCATCGAGTTGACGGCCCACCAGGTCGGCATTGCCGCCGACGATCCGGAATCCGCGCACGCCCAGCGCCGGGTTCTCCTCCTGCGGGGTCGTGACGACCTTCAGCGGCTTGTCCGAACCGGCATCGAGGGTGCGTACCACCACCTTGTGGCCGGCGAAAGCGTCGAGCACCTCCGCGTAGATCGCGGCCTGCTCCTCGACGCTCGGCTCGGAATCTCGCTCCAGGAAACACAATTCGGTGCGGAACAGCCCGATCCCCTCGACCGGTGCCTGACGCGCCGCGCGGGCCGCCGTTCCGTCGGCCACGTTCGCCAGGATCGACACCGGATGGCCGTCGGACGTCGCGCCCGGACCGCTCCAACCGGCCATCGCCGCGGCAGCCACATCGGCCGCGGCGACAGCCGCGGCGGCGTCCGCCCGGTCAGGATCGAGGGTGACTGTTCCTCGGTTTCCGTCGACCAGCACCATAGTTCCGACCGCCACGTCGTCGAGTCCGCTCACCGCAACCACGCAGGGGATGCCCAACTGGCGGGCGATGATCGCGGTGTGGCTGGTCGGGCCACCCAGGCTGGTGGCCAGTCCGACGACCCGGTGCGGATCCAGCCCCGCGGTGTCGGCCGGCGCCAGATCCTCGGCACACAGGATCGAGGGCTGGTCGGGCAACGGCACGCCCGGCTCCGGCAGCCCGGCGAGTTCGGCGATTACCCGGTCCCGGATGTCCTTGAGGTCGGTGACCCGTTCGGCCATCAGGCCGCCCATCTTGGTGAACATGTCGATGAACTGGGTGGCAGCCTCGGCCGTCGCCCGAACCGCGGTCTTGCCGGCCTTGATGGCGTTCTCCGCCGATCCCAGCCAGGCCCGGTCCTGAGCCAGTTGGGCGGTGGCGCCGAGCACCTCGGCAGCCGCGCCCGTCGCCGCCGCGGACCGGTCGCGCAACCGTTGCGCCACTGCGGATGCGGCGTTGGCGAACCGGGCCGCCTCGGCCGGGCGGTCGGCTTCGGCCAGCACCCCACCGGGATCGAGGTCGTCGATCGTGGGCAGCCGGTTGGCCCGGATCACAGGTGCGAAGCGGACTCCGGGAACCACAGGGACGCCCTGCAGCACAGTCGTGTGTGGCGCGGTCATGTGTGGATTAGAGCAAACCATTGACACCGGCACACGCGGGGCGGTAAAACAACAGATACCCACATAGTGTGTGGGCGTTCCCACACTTCTTTCCGGAATGCGGGAATAATCCCACATCGGCCGGAGCATGTTGTGTATCCCGAGGAACGCCAGCAGGCCATCGCCGAACAGGTGCTGGCGCGCGGCCGGGCCTCGGTGTCCGACCTGGCGCAGACCTACGACGTCACCACCGAGACCGTGCGCCGCGACCTGGCCGTTCTGGACCGGGCCGGGGTGCTGCGCCGGGTGCATGGCGGCGCCGTGCCGGCCCGGGCGCTGCACCTGGTCGAGCCGAGTGTCGACGAACGGGAGTCCACCAGGGCCGGCCACAAGCAGGCCATCGCCCGCGCGGCCGCCGACTTCATCCCGCGCTCCGGGGCCACCGTGCTCTTCGATGCCGGCACCACCACGGCCCGGGTGGCCGACCTGCTGCCACCCGACCGCGAGCTTCTGGTGGTGACCAATTCCGTGCCTATCGCCGCGCGGCTGGCCGGTCGCGGTCCGGTGTCCTTGCAACTGCTCGGCGGCCGGGTCCGTGGCCTGACCCAGGCCGCGGTAGGTGCGCAGGCCCTCGCCACGCTGGCGTCGCTTCGGGTCGACATCGCCTTCGTCGGAACCAACGGGATCAGCGTTCGGCACGGACTTTCCACTCCCGACCCCGATGAAGCCGCGGTCAAGCGCGCGATGGTCGGCTGCGCCAACTTCGTTGTGGTGGTGGCGGATTCGTCGAAGATCGGCCGCGAGGAATTTGTCGGTTTCGCTCCGCTCGACGCCGTCGACGTGCTGGTGACTGACACTGAGATCAGTGCAGGAGATCATGACCGACTGACCGGTCAGGGCCTGGAAGTCATTGTTGCGCAGGAGAATCCATGATCGTCACCGTCACTCCCAACCCCAGTATCGACCGGACCGTGGCCCTGCCCGGTGAACTGGTACGCGGGGCGGTGCACCGGGTGACATCGGTGTCCTCCGAGCCCGGCGGCAAGGGCGTCAATGTGGCCCGAGCGCTAACGTTGGCAGGCCTCGACGTGATCGCGGTGTTGCCGGCCGGCGCGTACGACCCGATGCTGGACGGGCTGCGTTCGATCGGCGTGCCCTTTCACGCGGTTCCCGTTTCGGGCGCGGTCCGAACCAATCTGGCGGTCACCGAACCCGATGGCACGACCACGACAATCAACGAACCGGGCGCGGTCGTCGGCACTGTCGACAGCGAGGGGTTGGCGCGAGCGGTGA
>CAMCWJ010000096.1 GCA_945882475.1 Bifidobacterium breve | reverse complement strand
AATAGGTGCCGCTCAGTGCGGATGTCACTTGGTGTCCCTGTCGGCCGGTGGGTCGAGTTCGAGAATGATGGCCTGCACCGGGCACGACGCTGCGGCCCTTAAGACCTGCTGGCGTTGCGAGTCGTCCGGGTTGGGATCGTAGGTGACGGCTTCCTCGCCACTGAGGTGCAGCACTTCGGGCGCCAGGGGAATGCACTGCGCATACCCCTGGCACTTGTTGAGATCGATCACCATGCGCATACCTGCGAGCCTAGTGAACGCGAGCGGCCATAATCAGCCCCATGGCCGACAATTCCGCTGCAGTCCACCCGTTCCGGATCTCCGTACCCGACGCCGACCTCGCCGATCTTCGGGAGCGCCTGGCGCGCACCCGGTGGCCGGAGCGCGAATGTGTGCCGGACTGGACCCAGGGCATCCCGCTGGACTACACCCGGGAGTTGGCGGCCTACTGGGCCGAGGGCTACGACTGGCGGGCACGGGAGGCCGCGCTGAATCGCTTCGATCAGTTCGTCACCGAGATCGACGGCGTGGATATCCATTTCATTCATCAGCGCTGCGCGAATCCCGACGCGTTGCCGTTGATCATCACCCACGGCTGGCCTGGTTCGATCGTCGAGTTCTCTAAGGTCATCGAGCCGCTCGCCGAAAACTTCCACGTGGTCTGCCCGTCACTGCCCGGCTACGGCTTCTCCGGTAAGCCGACCGCCGCCGGCTGGAACATTGAACGCATCGCGACGGCCTGGGACATCCTGATGAAGCGGCTCGGCTATGAGCGTTACGGCGCTCAGGGCGGTGACTGGGGTGCGGTGGTCACCACACAGATCGGGAGCAACGCCTCGGTCGGCGGCGGTAACGGGTGCATCGCCATTCACACCAACATGCCGCTCGGTCTGCCGACCGCGGAGAGCATGCAGGACCCCACACCTGCGGAGCAGTCTGCGCTGGAGGGGCTTGCCTACCATCAGCGCTGGGGCATGGGGTACTCCGAGGAACAGGCCACCCGGCCCCAGACCCTGGGCTACGGGCTGGTGGATTCGCCGGTGGCACAGATGGCGTGGATCGTCGAGAAGTTCTGGGCGTGGACCGACTGCGACGGTCACCCCGAGAACGCGCTGAGCCGAGACGAGATGCTCGACAACGTGATGCTGTACTGGGCGAGCGCGTCAGGCGCATCGTCGGCGCGGCTGTACTGGGAGAGCTTCAAGAACCTCGCCGAATTTGGCCGGGTCGAGGTGCCGACAGGTGTTGCGGCGTTTCCGAAGGAGATCCTGCGGTCCCCGCGGCGGTGGTGCGAGTCGAAGTACAACATCACGCACTGGACCGACATGCCGCGCGGCGGGCACTTCGCCGCGTTCGAACAACCCGAGTTGTTCGTCGACGACGTCCGCACCTTCTTCGGCGAGATCGCCAACCCGGTCCGCGGGGCCGAGCCCACCGGCTAGCATTCGGCCCATGCGACTGCCGGTGGCTCTTCTGGCCTCGACGGCGGTCGCGCTCTCCGGCTGTGCGCACACCGTGTCCGGTGCCGCCCTGCGCAATGTAGGCGGGCCGGTCACCGGAATGCAGCCTGAGGCCACTGGCGATGTCCTGCTCAGTCCGGGCCAGGTGCACGAGATCGTCGGCAGCCCGGTCCAGGTCGATGCCGACCGCGCCCGGCCGGTCTCCGGATCCTCCCCGGTGCCGGTCTGTTCGGCACTGGACACCGTCGGCATGTCGGCGTTCGTGGGCGAGGGCTGGTCGGGGTGTCGGGTGCTGCTGCTCACCGCCGCCGCACGCCGGGACCGGGGGGTCGCCGAGGCGGTCGCGGTGTATCCCGACCCGGCCGCCGCGGCGGCGGCGTTCCGCGCCGGAACCAAGGATGCCCGGGCCTGCGACGGCCAGCACACCCCGCGCACGGCGAGCGCGGCGCAGTGGAAGTTCAGCGTGCCCGAGCGCAATGCCGACACCGTGCGCTGGACCAAACGCCAACTGGCGATCCCCATGACGTGGGTGTGTCACGGCGAGGGGCGGCTGCGGAACAACGCCGTCGTGCAGGCCATGGCATGCCAGGGCGACGACGGCGGTCAGGCTGTCGTCACCTCGCTGTCCGACCGAATGTCGGCGAGCGTGTGGGAGCTCTCCGGTCGCTGACCGGAGTGTGTTTCATCGGAGGCGACAGTGACCAGACCCAGTACCGCCCCCAGCGCCGCGGCGGTCGAACTTCGGGTCGCGGCCCGCCTGGAGAACCTCGCGATGCTGCGCGTCCTGGTCGGCGCGGTCGGTACCTTCGCCGACCTGGACCTCGACACCGTCGCGGACCTTCGGCTCGCGGTCGACGAGGCATGCACCCAGTTGATCCGGGCGGCGACACCGGAGGCCTCCCTGACCCTGGTCGTTGACCCGCGGGAGGACTCGGTGGTGGTGGACGCCTCGATCGACTGCGACGCCCGCGAGGTTGTCGCACCGGGCAGCTTCAGCTGGCACGTGCTGACGTCGCTCACCGACGATGTACGAATCTTCGACAATGGCATCACCCTGAGTGCGCACCGGGCGGGCTCCTCGCGGTGACCTCGGCGAACTCGGACTACGCCGACGTCGCTGAGATGTTCCGGGAGTTGGCCGGATGCACACCCGGTTCCGTTGAGGCCCGCCGCCAGCGCGACCGGATCGTGGAGCGCTGCCTGCCGCTGGCAGAACACATCGCGCGTCGCTTCGACGGCCGCGGAGAGACCCACGACGACCTCGTCCAGGTGGCCCGGGTGGGTCTGGTCAACGCGGTCAACCGCTTCGACGTCGAGATCGGCGCGGAGTTCGTCTCGTTTGCGGTGCCGACCATCATGGGTGAGGTGCGCCGGTACTTCCGGGACAACAGCTGGTCGCTGAAAGTGCCCCGACCGGTCAAAGAACTCCACCTGAAGCTCGGCACCGCCACCGCGGAGTTCTCTCAACGGATGGGCCGGGCCCCGACGGCATCCGAGCTTGCCGCCGAACTCGGCGTGGATCGTGGCGCGGTCGTGGAGGCCCTCGTGGCGGGCAGTTCCTACAGCACGCTCTCGATCGACAGCGGCCCCCGCGACGACGGCAGCGGTGTGCCGGCATTCGTCGACACGATCGGCGGCGCCGACCAGGGTCTGGACGACATCGAGAACCGGGAAGCGTTGCGGCCCTTGATCGCTGCGCTACCGGAGCTCGAACGCAACGTGGTCATGCTGCGGTTCTTCGAGTCGATGACCCAAACCCAGATCGCCGAACGGGTCGGCGTTTCGCAGATGCACGTGTCACGACTGCTGACCAAGGCACTCGCGCGGTTGCGGACGGGCCTGGGCCCGCCCGTTACTTGATCTCGGCGAGACCGTTACTTGATCTCGGCGAGAACAGTGCCCTGGGTGACCGCGGCACCGGCTTCGACGGACAGTCCGGTGATCACGCCGTCCTTGTGCGCGGTCACCGGGTTCTCCATCTTCATCGCCTCGAGCACGACGACGAGTTCGCCGGCGGCGACCGTCTGACCCTCCTCGACGGCGACCTTGACCACGGTGCCCTGCATTGGCGCGGTCACCGCGTCGCCGGAGGCGGTGGCACCGCCGTGCGCACCCCGCTTGCGCGGCTTGGGCTTCTTACGGACCACCCCGGCATCGGCCGAACCGCCGCCGTTGCCGAGTGCGAGGTCGCCGGGCAGCGACACCTCGAGTCGGCGGCCGCCGACCTCGACGATGACCGTCTGGCGAGGCTGGTTCTCGTCGTCATCGATCCCGCCGCCGCCGGTGAACGGTTCGACGGTGTTGTCCCACTCGGTCTCGATCCACCGGGTGTGCACGGTGAAGCCGTTCTCGTCGCCGATGAAGGCGGGGTCGCTGACCACCGCCCGGTGGAACGGGATCACGGTGGCGAGGCCTTCGACGTTGAACTCGTCGAGGGCGCGCCGCGCCCGGTCCAACGCCTGAGCGCGGGTGGCGCCGCTGACGATCAGTTTGGCCAGCATCGAATCGAACTGGCCGCCGATCACCGATCCGGTCTCCACACCGGAGTCCAGTCGCACGCCGGGGCCGGTCGGCGGGTCGAACTTGGTGACCGGACCGGGCGCGGGCAGGAACCCGCGGCCGGCGTCCTCACCGTTGATGCGGAACTCGATCGAATGCCCGCGCGGCACGGGATCTGCTGTGATTGCCAGCTTTTCACCGTTGGCGATGCGGAACTGCTCGCGCACCAGGTCGATACCGGAGGTCTCCTCGGTGACCGGGTGCTCCACCTGCAGGCGGGTGTTCACCTCAAGGAAGGAGATCAGACCGTCCTGGCCGACGAGGTACTCCACGGTGCCCGCGCCGTAATACCCGGACTCCCTGCAGATCCGCTTGGCCGACTCGTGGATCTCCGAGCGCTGGGCGTCGGTGAGGAACGGCGCCGGTGCCTCCTCGACGAGCTTCTGGAAGCGGCGTTGCAGCGAGCAGTCCCGGGTGCCGGCGACGACGACGTTGCCGTGCATGTCGGCGATCACCTGGGCCTCGACGTGGCGTGGCTTGTCGAGGTAGCGCTCGACGAAACACTCGCCGCGGCCGAAGGCGGCGATGGCCTCGCGGGTGGCCGACTCGAACAATTCCGGGATCTCCTCGAGGGTGCGGGCCACCTTCATGCCGCGGCCGCCGCCGCCGAAGGCCGCCTTGATCGCGACCGGGACGCCGTGCTCGCGGGCGAAGGCCACCACCTCGTCGGCATTCTTGACCGGATCGGGTGTGCCGGGCACCAGCGGCGCCTGCGCGCGGGCGGCGATGTGTCGCGCGGTGACCTTGTCGCCGAGGTCGCGGATGGACTGCGGGCTCGGACCGATCCAGATCAGCCCGGCGTCGAGCACGGCCTGGGCGAAGTCGGCGTTCTCGGAAAGGAATCCGTAGCCGGGGTGGATCGCATTGGCGCCGGACTTCGCTGCGGCGTCGAGGAGCTTGCCGAAGTCGAGGTAGGACTCCGCGGAGGTCTGCCCGCCCAGGGCGAAGGCCTCATCGGCCAGCCGCACATGCGGCGCGTCGGCGTCGGGCTCGGCATAGACCGCCACACTTCCCAGACCTGCATCCTTGGCCGCCCGGATCACCCGAACCGCGATCTCACCGCGGTTGGCGACGAGCACCTTGGAGATGGTCTGACTCTGTGCGGGCACGGCGCCTCCTGAAGACTCTTAGAACCGCTTTAAGAATAGGTTCGCAGCGCAGTCTAGAGCGTGGTCCGTCCGCACCCCCGGCTAGGCGGTGCGCAACCGCCGTTTGATCCGCGCCAGCATGGCCGACATGCCGCGCAGCCGCAGCGGACTGATCAGCGAGGCCAGTCCGAGTTCGAGGTAGAAGTCGTCGGGCACCGCCAGGATGTCGGCGGCGGGTTGGCCGTCGAGGCCGGCAGCCAGGATCGAGGCGAAGCCCCGGGTGGTGGGGGCCTCGGCCGGCGCACTGAAGAACAGCCGCACGTGTCCGGGATCGGCGGCGTCGACGTGAAGGAACAGCGGCGACTGGCACTCGGGCACCGGTTCCATGGCCGCCTGTTCCAGGCCGGCGGGCAGCGCGGGCAGGTCGTTGGCGAACTCCAGCAGCAGCGTGACCTTGTCCTGGCCGGAGACCTCGGTGAACTCCGAGACCACCTCCGCCAGCGGTGCGGGCATGGTCACGGGCGGCCGGGTGCGGATCCGGGTTGCTCGCCGCTGGCGACGGGCACCCGCACGGTGTTGCCCCACTCGGTCCACGAGCCGTCGTAGTTGCGCACCGCCGGGATACCGAGCAGGTGGGTCAGCACGAACCAGGTGTGGCTGGATCGTTCGCCGATCCGGCAGTAGGCGATGGTGTCGGCGCCGGGTTCGACGAAGGAATAGATCTCGTCGAGTTCGGCCCGGCTGCGGAACCTGCCCCGCTCGTCGGCCGCCCGCGCCCACGGCACCGACACCGCAGTGGGGATATGACCGCCGCGCAGCGCGCCCTCGTCGGGGTAGTCGGGCATGTGCGTGCGTTCGCCGGAGTACTCCTGCGGGGAGCGCACGTCGACCAGGGTCGACCGGCCGAGGGCGGCCAGCACATCGTCCTTGAAGGCCCGGATCGGAGCGTCATCGCGGACCACCACCGGGTATCCGGTGGTCGCGCGCTCCGGAACGTCCAGGGTGGTCTCCCGGCCCTCGGAGAGCCACAGATCCCGGCCGCCGTTGAGCAGCCGGACATCCGGGTGGCCGAACAGGGTGAACACCCACAGCGCGTAGGCCGCCCACCAATTGCTCTTGTCGCCGTAGATCACCACGGTGTCGTCACGGGAGATGCCCTTGCGATTCATCAGCTCCGCGAACTGCGCGCCGTCGATGTAGTCGCGCACGTCTGGGTCGTTGAGGTCGAGATGCCAGTCGATCTTGACCGCTCCGGGGATGTGGCCGACGTCGTACAGCAGGACGTCCTCATCGGATTCGACGATCGCCAGGCCGGGGCTGCCCAGATGGGCGGACAGCCAGTCGGCGCTGACCAGCCGTTCGGGGTGGGCGTAGGCGGCGAAGGCGGGTTCGGGATCAGCGGGAAGCGGCACACCGATGACACTACCGCGATGGGCCTGGGCGTACCGGCTGGCTAACATGGCACGCGTGGGTAACCCGGTGTACGCGGAGTTGTCGCGCAGGCGCTTCCTCGGCGCCGCGGGCCTGGGGGCCGTTGCCGCGGGGGCCGCCCTGTCGGGCTGCGGGGCACGGGAGGTCGAGTCGCCGGCGGCGGTGCCGCCCGCCAGGGCGCACCATACGGCGATCGTCATCGGCAGCGGGTACGGCGGCGGGGTGTCGGCGTTGCGGCTCGGCCAGGCGGGTGTGGACACCTTGATCCTGGAGAAGGGTCGGCTCTGGGACACCCCGGATGAGGACGGTAAGCGGTTCTCCAGGATGTTGCCGCCCGATACCAGGGCCGGCTGGTTCGCTCCGGTGGCACCCAGTCTGGTGTCGTCATTCCAGGGCGTCTCTGTCGCCCAGATCGCCGAACATGTGGCCTCGCCGCAGCCGGTTCAGGCCGGGATTTGCGAGAAGGTCGAACACGGCGCGCACAACGTGTTCCGCGGCGTTGCGGTCGGCGGTGGGTCGATGGTCAACGCGGCAATCGCCGCTATTCCCACCGAGGCTCAGGTGCGGGAGGCCTTTCCCGATATCGACCCGGCGGAGTTCTTCGGCTTCGTCGAACGCGCCAAGAGCACTCTGCAGATCAGCTACCGCGACATGGACTGGTTCGAGCAGGCGCCGTGCTTCCAGTACGCCCGGGTGGGTCGGCAGTACGCCGAGGCGGCGGGATACGGCGTCGACTACAACGGCAGCGCCTACTCCTTCGACTACCTCAGGCGGGAGGCGGCCGGCGAGGTTCCGCGATCGTCGCTCAACTTCGAGCAGCAGTACGGCAACAACTACGGCCGTTTCGGCAGTGTCGATCAGACCTACATTGCGGCCGCGCTGGGCACTGGCAAGGTCACGCTGCGTCCGCTGACCGAGGTCACCGATATTCGCCGCGAGCCCTCCGGCGAGTGGGTGGTGTCCACCCGTGAGATCGACCGCTGGGGCAAGGAGTTGGCCCGCAACGAGATCGGTTGCGATCAGCTGTATCTCAACGCCGGCGTGCTGGGCACCACCAAGCTGCTCCTGCGTGCCCGCGAGACCGGTGCGCTGCCCGATCTGAGTCCGGAGATCGGCAGGGGATACGGCAACAACGGCGACATCATGGTCGGGCACTCGGTCCAGGACGTCGACTTGATCCCCGCGGACCAGTCCCTGATGGGGATGATCAACCTCGACGGCCGCGGCGACCCGGACAATCCGGTGTACGCGAGTGTGTTCTCGATCCCGCTTCCCGTCGAGACGAACGCGCTGGGGTACTACGCGATGGTCAAGACCGGCGACCGCGCCGACATCACCTACGACCGCGCCGCGGATGAGATCAGGATCGGCTGGCCGGTCGGCCACACCGATCACCAGATCGAGCGGGCCCGGTTGGTGTTCGACCGTGTGACCGAGGCCAACGGGGTCGACTACCGGGACGACCTCTTCGAGGGAAAGGTGTTCGCGCCCAACACGGTTCACCCGATGGGCGGTTGTGTCCGCGGCGTCGCCACCGACGGCTTCGGGCGGGTCAACGGCTACCAGCAGCTCTTCGTCAATGACGCGTCGCTGCTTCCGGGCTACCTGGGCTGCAATCCCTACATGTCCATCACCGCACTCGCGGAACGCAACATCGAGGCGATCGTTCAGGACCGCCGATAGGGGCCCGGTGTCAGCCGATCGGTTTGTGGGCCCACAGGTCATTGACGGGCGTGCCCGCCGAGCTCAGCATCCGTCTGACCAACGACAAGCTGAGGCCCACCACATTCGACGGGTCGCCGTCCACGCCGTCGACGAACCAGCCACCCAGGCCGTCAACGGTGAAAGCGCCGGCCACGCCCAGAGGTTCGCCGCTGGCGATGTAGGCGGCGAGTTCGGTCTCGGTCGGTACCCCGAACCGGACCGTGGTCACCGCTGCGGTCGTCTCGACCCGAATGGGAACGCCGTTGAGAAGGCGGATCAGGCAGTGCCCGGTGAACAGTTGACCGCAGCGCCCGGCCATCGAATTCCATTGCCGCCGGGCCTGTTCCGGTGTTTGGGGTTTGCCGCGCAGTTCACCGTCGACATCAAGCATCGAGTCGCAGCCGATCACCACGGCGTCGGCGGCCACCTCGGGGTCCAGCGACGCACCGACCGATCGCGCCTTCGCTTCGGCCAGCGCGTTGACCACGGTCGCCGGGTCGGTGCCGGCGCCCAGGCCGGCGATGATCGCGTCCTCGTCGAGGCCGGACACCGCGACCAGGGGGTCGATCCCGGCGCTGCGGAGCACCCGGAGCCGACCGGTGGAGGCCGACCCCAGCACGAGGCGGGTCACCGGTTACCTCCTGACGTGAGTCCGTTCCAGCAGGGTGACCCGCTGCCAGCTGGTGATCGGGT
>CAMCWJ010000095.1 GCA_945882475.1 Bifidobacterium breve | reverse complement strand
GGTAACGAGCGAGCATCAGACCCGAGCGAGGTAGCGAGGGTTACGGGGCTCGCAGGTAGTCAAGCTGGGCCCGAACCGACATTTCGGCTGCGTCCCAAAGCTTTTCGTCGACGTCGGCGTAGACCTGCTCGACCACGTGGCGCGCGGTGGCCTCAGCGCCGAGTGTGCGCACCACCTCTCGCACCTGCTCGAGTCGCCGCTCGCGGTGGGCCAGATACATCGCGGCGACCGCCTGCACATCCTCAAGTTCCGGGCCGTGACCGGGCAACACGATCCGACGGCCCAACCCGCCCAACCGGCGCAGCGACTCCAGGTAGTCGCGGAGGCTGCCGTCCTCATCGTCGATGACGGTGGTGCCACGGCCGAGGATGGTGTCTGCGGTCAGCACCGCGTCGTCGAGAACGAAACTCAGCGAGTCGGCGGTGTGCCCCGGGGTCGCCAGCACGGTGATGCGGACCCCGGCGGCGTCGATCACCTCCCCGTCGACCAGTGGGCCGCCCGGTCCGCGCAGGAAGCCACTACCGACGGAGCGGACGGTGGCGCCCGAAGCCGCGACGATCTTGTCGATGCCGTCGGTGTGGTCGCTGTGCCGATGGCTGATCAGCACCAGCGAAATCCTGCCCAGGCCGGCTAGGCGGTTGATGTGGTCGTCGTCATCGGGGCCCGGGTCGACGACCACGATCTCATCGCTGCCGGGCCCGCGTAGCACCCAGGTGTTGGTTCCCTCGAGTGTCAATGGACCGGGGTTGTCGCACAACAGAACCGACGCGGTCGCGGTGACCGGGCGCAGCACCCCGGTTGCGGGATGAACGACCGCAGGAATCACCGCACCTCGACGATGAGTTCGACCTCCACCGGTGCGTTCAACGGCAATTCCGCCACCCCCACCGCGGAGCGGGCGTGTGCGCCGGCATCGCCGAAAATTTCGCCGAGGACCTCTGAGGCACCGTTGACGACGCCGGGCTGGCCGGTGAATCCCGGCGCGGAGGCCACGAACCCGACGAGTTTGACCACGCGGCTGACCGCGTCGATGCCCACCAGGGCCTCGATGGCGGCCAGCGCGTTGAGGGCGCAGGTGCGAGCTGCCGTCTTGGCCTGCTCCGGAGACACTTCGGACCCGACCTTGCCGGCATGAATGAGCTCGCCGCTCTCCAGCGGCAGTTGACCCGAGGTGTACACCAGATTTCCGGTCCGCACGGCCGGGATATAGGCAGCCAGCGGCGCGGTCACCGGAGGCAGCGCGATGCCCAGTTCGGCGAGCCGGGCGCTGGCCGTCACGTGGGCCTCTTGAGGTAGGCGACGTGCTGCTCGCCGGTCGGGCCGGGCAGGACCGCGACCAGTTCCCAGCCGTCGGCCCCCCACTGGTCGAGGATCTGCTTGGTCGCGTGGGTCAGCAGCGGGATCGTGGCGTACTCCCACGTGGTTGGTTGGCTCATTTGCCCACCCTAACGCGGCAGCGGTAGGCAGATTTGGCCCGCCTAACGCGGCAGCGGTAGGCGCTAACGCTGCGGCTCAACTCGCCGGATGGGTATGCGCCCTACCGATAGCATGGGGCGGTGGCTAACAAACCAGGCGAGCGCAACGCCGTCGGCTGGCCGTCCCGACTGTCCAAGGCCCGGTTGCATTTCGTCACCGGCAAGGGCGGTACCGGCAAGACAACAGTCGCGGCCGCGCTGGCATTGACGCTGGCTGCGGGCGGACGCAGGGTCCTGCTGGTGGAAGTCGAAGGGCGCCAAGGCATTGCGCAGCTGTTCGACGTTCCGCCACTGCCCTACGAGGAGACCAAGGTCGCGACTGCCGATGGCGGCGGTCACGTCAACGCCCTCGCGGTAGATATCGAGGCGGCCTTCCTCGAATACCTGGACATGTTCTACAACCTGGGCCTGGCCGGGCGGGCCATGGGCCGTATCGGTGCCATCGAGTTCGCCACCACGATCGCCCCCGGACTGCGCGACGTGCTGCTGACCGGCAAGATCAAGGAGGCCGCGATCCGGGTCGACGCCAAGAAGCGCCCCACGTATGACGCCATCGTGGTGGATTCGCCACCGACCGGTCGTATCTCCCGGTTCCTCGACGTCACCAAAGCGGTGTCGGATCTGGCCATGGGCGGCCCGGTTCACACCCAAGCCGAAAGCGTGGTGCAACTGCTGCACTCCGACCAAACGGCGATTCACCTGGTGACACTTCTCGAAGCGCTGCCGGTGCAGGAGACGATCGAGGCGATCGAGGAACTCAAGGGGCTGGAATTGCCAATCGGGAGCGTCATCGTCAATCGCAACATCCCCGCCTTCCTCCCGGCCACGGATCTGGCGAAAGCCGCCGAAGGCGACATCGACGCTGACGCGGTGCACGCCGGACTTGCCCGGGTGGGGGTCACCATGACCG
The DNA here is from genome assembly GCA_945882475.1 of Bifidobacterium breve. GTDB lineage: Bacteria > Actinomycetota > Actinomycetes > Mycobacteriales > Mycobacteriaceae > Mycobacterium. The sequence goes on along the minus strand of CAMCWJ010000095.1, from coordinate 6,571 downwards.
ACGACGAATTCGCGGGACTGCTGACCGAGACGATCGAACACGCGACCCGGGTTCAGGCCCGCGCGGAGAGTGCCACTCAACTCGCGAAGCTGAGTGTCCCGCGGTTGGAACTGCCGACCATCCCCGACGGCGTCGACCTTGGCAGCCTCTACGAACTGGCCGCAACCCTTGCCCAGCAGGGCGTCCGATGAGCCCGGCCGCACCTGCGGTGCTGGACATGAAGTCCATCCTGTCCGACCGGTCAAACCGGGTGCTGGTGTGCTGCGGCGCAGGAGGCGTCGGCAAGACCACCACTGCCGCGGCGATGGCACTGCGGGCCGCGGAGTACGGACGGACCGTCGTGGTGCTGACCATCGACCCCGCCAAACGGCTGGCACAGGCGCTCGGTATCAAGGAACTCGGCAACGATCCCCAGCGGGTGCCGTTGGGGCCGGAGGTCTCCGGTGAACTGCACGCGATGATGCTCGACATGCGACGCACGTTCGACGACATGGTGGTCGAACACTCCGGACCTGAACGCGCACAGGCGATTCTGGAGAACCCGTTCTACCAGACGGTCGCAACGTCGCTGGCGGGCACTCAGGAATACATGGCCATGGAGAAGCTGGGCCAACTCCTCAGCGAGGATCGCTGGGATCTGGTGGTCGTCGACACCCCGCCGTCGCGCAATGCGCTGGACTTCCTGGACGCACCCAAACGCCTGGGCAGCTTCATGGACGGTCGGCTGTGGCGCCTGTTGTTGGCTCCGGGCCGCGGAATCGGCCGCCTGTTCACCGGTGTCATGGGATTGGCCATGAAAGCACTCTCAACGGTGCTGGGTTCACAGATGCTCTCCGACGCCTCGGGCTTCGTGCAGTCCCTGGACTCCACCTTCGGCGGTTTCCGCGAGAAGGCCGACCGAACCTATGAGTTGCTCAAGCGGCGCGGCACGCAGTTCGTGGTGGTCTCGGCCGCCGAACCGGACGCGCTGCGCGAGGCCACCTTCTTCGTCGATCGACTCTCCGAGGAGGGCATGCCACTGGCTGGACTGATCCTCAACCGGACCCATCCGATGCTGTGCACACTGGCGGTGGAACGGGCAGCCGAGGGAGCCGACGAGTTGGCAGCCGACGGTGACGATCTCACGGCAGCGGTTTTGCGGATCCACGCCGACCGGGGGCAGACCGCCAAGCGCGAGGTGCGGTTGCTGAGCAGGTTCACCGGAGCAAACCCGCACGTTCGGGTGGTGGGAGTGCCGTCGCTGCCGTTTGACGTGTCCGATCTCGACGCGCTCCAGGCAATCGCCGATCAGATCACCGGCGAGACGTGACCCACCCGGAAGCGTTCTAGCTGACGCTGCGGTGCTTGCGCTGGGCGGCGAAGAATTCCGCCCACGAGACCACCTCGGGGTGCTGGCGCAGCAGGGCGCGGCGCTGACGTTCGGTCATGCCACCCCACACGCCGAACTCCACCCGGTTATCGAGGGCGTCGGCGCCGCATTCGACCACCACCGGGCAATGCCGGCAGATCACCGCGGCCTTGCGCTGGGCGGCGCCGCGGACGAAGAGTTGATCGGGATCGGTCGACCGGCACAGGGCTTTGGCAACCCACGCGATCCGGGCTTCACTCTCCGGTCCGGGCAGTGTTCCGCTGGTCGTCAGCGATACCGAGCTTGTCCTGCTCGCAGCGGGCCGAGTCAACGACACGGGGAGATCCCTTCGTTCAGGCCGCCCGTCGGGCGGCGAAAACCAACAGTCAGATCGCACATGCGACCTACGCCACACTGCGAAACCGGTGTTACCTAAATCGCACTGTGTGCTTAAGTTAGGTGGTCAGGTCTCATTTGCGCAACAGTCAGATCACAGCTTTTCTGGCACAAGCGTGCTGTCGGTCCCCGAACTGCGGTTTTGCCTCGCGGGTTGCCGAATTCGGCCGCTGCGGCGATGGCAACACACGCACGCCGCGGCCATCGTTACTCTTAGCCCATGTCGGAACGCCCACGGGCCGGGCTCACGATCCTCAAACTGGCCTGGTCTTGCCTGTTGGCCAGTGTGCTGCTGGCCGGGTTGCTGTTCCCGATAGCAGGTGGTGTGGGGCTGATGTCCAATCGGGCGTCGGACATCGTGGCCAACGGGTCGGCACAGGTTCTCGAAGGTGACATCCCGGCGGTCAGCACGATGGTCGACGCCAAGGGAAACACCATCGCGTGGTTGTACTCCCAACGCCGCTTCGAGGTGCCAGCCGACCAGATCGCCGACACCATGAAGTTGGCCATCGTCTCCATCGAGGACAAGCGGTTCGCCGCCCACAACGGAGTCGACTGGAAGGGAACCCTGACCGGCCTGGCCGGTTACGCGTCCGGGGACTACGGCACCCGGGGTGGCTCCACCATCGAACAGCAATACGTTAAGAACTACCAGCTGCTGGTGGTGGCCCAGACGGATGCCGAAAAGCGCGCAGCGGTAGCTCCGACACCGGCCCGTAAGCTGCGCGAGATCCGGATGGCGCTCTCCCTGGACAGGACCCTGACCAAGCCGGAGATCCTGACGCGTTACCTGAACCTGGTGTCATTCGGCAACGGCGCGTTCGGTATTCAGGACGCAGCCCAGACCTACTTTGGGATCAATGCCGCCGACCTGAACTGGCAGCAATCGGCGCTGCTGGCCGGTCTGGTGCAGTCGACCAGTGCGCTGAACCCCTACACCAACCCCGACGGGGCGCTGGCCCGGCGCAACCTCGTGCTCGACACGATGCTGGAGAACCTGCCGGGCAAGGCCGCCGAACTGAGCGCGGCCAAGCGCCAACCCCTGGGCATCCTGCCGCGACCCAACGAACTGCCCCGCGGGTGTATCGCCGCCGGAAACCGCGCCTTCTTCTGCGACTACGTGCAGGAGTACCTGGCCCGCGCCGGCTTGACCAAGGAACAGGTCGCCAAGGGCGGCTACCTGATCAAGACGACGCTGGATCCCGACGTACAGGCCGCGGCGAAGGAGTCCGTCGACTCGATCGCGGCACCGGACCTCCCCGGAATCGCGAACGTGTTCAATATTGTGCTGCCCGGCAAGTCCACCCATCCGGTCATCGCGATGGTGAGCAACCGCACCTACGGACTCAACACAGATGCCGGCGAAACCGTTCAGCCGCAACCCTTCTCGTTGGTCGGCGACGGAGCCGGCTCGATCTTCAAGATCTTCACCACCGCCGCCGCAATGGATCTCGGTCTGGGGACCGCAGCCATGCTGGACGTCCCGGGCCGGTTCGACGCCAAGGGGCTCGGCGCCGGCGGCGCCAAGGGTTGCCCCAAGGACACCTGGTGCGTGGAGAATTACCGCGATCCGCGGTACCTGACCATGAGTGTCCCCGAGGCGCTGGCCAAGTCGCCCAACACCGCGTTCGCCAAACTCATCTCGCAGGTCGGGGTGCAACGCACCGTCGACATGGCGGTCAAACTCGGCCTGCGTTCCTACGCCGACCCGGGCACCGCCCGGGCCTACGACCCGGAGAACAACGAGAGCCTGGCCGACTTCATCAAACGGCAGAACATCGGCTCGTTCACCCTCGGCCCGTTCGAGGTCAATCCGCTCGAACTCGCCAACGTGGCGGCCACGCTGGCCTCCGGCGGTATGTGGTGTCCGCCGAATCCGATCGACAAGATCTACGACCGGCGTGGCAACGAGGTCACCGTGAACGCCGAGGCCTGCGAACAGGTGGTGCCCGAAGGACTGGCCAACACGCTGTCCAACGCGCTGGGCCGGGACATCATCAACGGGACCGCGACGCCGGCCGCAAGTTCCTTCGGCTGGACGCTGCCGATGGCGGGTAAGACCGGCACCACCGAGGCGCACCGCTCTTCTGGCTTTCTCGGTTACACCAACCGCTACGCCGCGGTGAGCTACATCTACGACGACTCCCCCGACCCGACGGAGCTGTGCTCGTATCCGCTGCGCCAGTGCTACGACGGCGACCTCTTCGGCGGCAAGGAGCCGGCCGAGACCTGGTTCTCCGCGATGAGCCCTATCGCCGAGGATTTCGGTGAAGTCACCATGCCGCCGACTGACCCTCGCTACGTCGATGGCGCCGCCAGTTCGCGGGTGCCCAACGTGAATGGGTTAAGCCAGGATGCTGCGCGAGAGGAGTTGCGCTCCTCCGGGTTTCAGGTCGCCGATCAGGTATCCAGCCTCAACAGCACGGCTTCGGCCGGGACCGTGATAGGAACCTCACCCGGCGGACAGACCATCCCGGGCATCATCGTCACCCTGTTGGTCAGCAACGGCGTCGCGCCACCGCCACCGCCACCCCCGTCACCGCCACCGGGTCCGCCGCCGCCGCCGCCGATGCCGGGAATGCCCGGAGTCGGCTCGACGGTGGTCGAGATACCCGGGCTGCCGCCGATCACGATCCCGGTGCTCGTCCCGCCACCGCCACCGCCACTCCCCGGCGGGCCGCCGCCCCCGCCGTGACGCCCGGCGCGTACGCCATGAGATCCGGCGGGTTCGGTGTCGGGCAGTAGTCTGCCTACATGGCCGCTCCTGCCGTGAAAACCTCCGCTTTGGTCGCCGCCGGTTCGGCCGCGCTCGCGGTCGGCTACGCCACCGGGATCGAGCGCAACGCTTTCACCGTCCGTGAAGTGACGATGCCGGTTCTCAGCCCGGGCTCGTCCCCGTTGCGGGTGCTGCACCTCAGCGATATCCACATGCGCCCGTCGCAGCGCCGCAAGCAGGCCTGGTTGCGCGAGTTGGCCCGCTGGGAGCCCGACCTGGTGGTCAACACCGGTGACAATCTGTCCCACCCGAAGGCGGTGCCCGCGGTGGTGCAGTCGCTCGGCGATCTGCTATCGGTGCCCGGAGTTTTCGTATTCGGCAGTAATGACTACTTCGCCCCGAAGCTCAAGAACCCAGCCAAGTACCTCACCGACAACGACCACCGCAGTTACGGGAAGCCGCTGCCGTGGCAGGATCTACGCGCAGCCTTCAACGAGCGGGGGTGGCTGGACCTGACCCACAACCGGCGCGAGTTCGAGGTCGCCGGACTGACCATCGCCGCGGCCGGAGTCGACGACCCCCACCTGGAGCGGGACCGATACGACACCATCGCCGGAACGCCCAGTGCGGCGGCGAACCTGACCCTGGGCGTCACGCACGCGCCCTACACCCGAGTGCTCGACCGGTTCGCCGCCGACGGCTACCAACTCGTGATGGCCGGTCACACCCACGGCGGTCAGTTATGCCTGCCGTTCTACGGTGCCGTCGTGACCAACTGCGACATCGATCGCAGTCGCGTCAAGGGCGCCTCGCACTGGGGAGCCGAGACGGCGTTGCACGTTTCGGCCGGCATCGGCACCTCGCCATACGCGCCGTTCCGGTTCTGCTGCCGCCCCGAAGCCACGCTGCTGACGTTGGTGGCCGCACCCACCGGGGGCCATGATCCGGCCCGAAGCCGGGTGCACTCCACCCCTGCCGCGTCAGTGCACTAGCGGACCGGACCGCGGACGTTTGGCTCCGCGGTGCGCCGGTGCGATACGCTGTCGTGGCTTCACGCGGGGTGTGGCGCAGCTTGGTAGCGCGCTTCGTTCGGGACGAAGAGGTCGTGGGTTCAAATCCCGCCACCCCGACCGCAAAAAGCCTGTCCGGCGCCCGCTACGCCGACCGTGGCGCCGGCTCAGTCGACGTCCGCCCCCGGCGGACGATCGCCGCCTCGGCGAGGACGAATATCACCAGCGACGCAACGACCGCGGCGATGATCATCGGGTAGTCGCCCGCGAGACCCGCGGGGCCGGTGGAGACCTGGCGAAGCAGGATGCCGGCGAATGCCCAGATCAGCACGAGTCCGTACGCCACGTCGCGGTTGCGCAGCATGGTGAGGGTGCCGATGGCCATCGCGACCAACACCATGATCGCCGCCCAGGTGGAGTCCGCCAGACCGAAGCCGTCCCAGCCACGACTGACCAGGAGCACGGTGATGTTCGCGACAACGGCCACCGTCGTCCAGCCGAAGTAGACACTGAACGGCACACCGACGAGCCATCGTTGGCGGCCAACGAGATTGGCCCGCCGCAGGGTCATGACTATGAGCGCCAGACAGACCAGGATCACCACAATCAGTACTGCCGACAGTGGAATCTGGTCGTAATGCCATGCGAACACCCACGCGGTGTTGGCCAACGAGGAGATCGCGAACAGCACGCCTATCCGGTTCAGCAGGGCAGCGTCCAGATCTTCGGCACCGCCGCGGAACAGCCCCAACTGGTAGAGCACCTGTGCGCCGAGAAGCAGATAGATCAACGACCAGATGGAGAACGTCACACCCGCAGGTGTGAACAGGCTCGGATAGGCGTCCGAGATCTCACCGGTGCCGCGGCCGTTCAACGGCAACACATTGGCCACGGCGTTCATCGCGACCATCGCCACGTAGCTCAGGGCGACCAACACCTTGACTGCCGTGCTCGGACCGCGGTTCACAGCTGTCGTCATGCTCATCCCCTCAACCCGTCCGGGCACTGCCCTCTAGGTGGCTACCGTACCCCGCTGATGCCGTCATAGGCTGGACGCGCGGGGACCGCATCGGCTTGCCCGATTCGCTCGTAGCAAACTCT
>CAMCWJ010000094.1 GCA_945882475.1 Bifidobacterium breve | reverse complement strand
GTCGCGTCGGCCAGCCCGCGCAGGATTTGGGACAGGATCACCCCGGAATTGCCACGGGCGCCGTCCAGCGCTCCGCCGGCCAGCGCCTGCGCCACCGTAGTGACATCGCCGAGGTCCTGAACCGAATCCCCCGCGGCCTGCGCCGCACGCATGGTGAACAGCAGGTTTGTCCCGGTGTCGGCGTCGGCAACCGGGAACACGTTGAGGTCGTTGATCTCCTCGGCATGGGTAAGCAGGTCCCCCACCGCCCGGTGAGCCCAGTCCCGCAGGGCGGACGCGTCCAGACGCCGGTCCGGCATCGCCCACCTCCGATTCGCTGCGCTGCCGTGCGCCAGCCTAACGAGATCGGCCGACGGGTTGATTCGGCGCGCTGGCCGCGCCGGGAGACTTAACTCTTGGCGCTGCCGCGCGGGGAGACTCAACCTTTGGCGCTGCCGCGCCGGGGAGGGCATTTTGGCGTTCGGTCGACCGCGACGGTATCCTTGCCCAAGGTCACCCGCGTGCGGTCGTTGGCCCCACCGACAATCTGAGGAGTTCGACATGGCTGCCGTATGCGATGTATGCGGGAAGGGTCCCGGGTTCGGCAAGTCGGTGTCGCACTCGCACCGCCGGACCAACCGGCGCTGGAACCCCAACATCCAGACCGTTCACGCCACGAGCCGCCCCGGCGGCAACAAGCAGCGCGTCAACGTCTGCACCTCCTGCCTCAAGGCCGGCAAGGTCACCCGCGGCTAAGTTCCGCTGCTCGCTTCGCCCGCTGACGGCAGTCGCCAGTCCAGCGGCGCAGCGCCCATCCCCACCAGCAGCTCGTTGGTCCGGCTGAATGGCCGCGACCCGAAGAAGCCCCGACTCGCCGACAACGGCGACGGATGGGCCGACTCGATCACCGCGCACCGGCCTCCGGTGAGCATCGGCGCGAGCGTTGCGGCGTCGCGGCCCCACAGGATCGCCACCATCGGCTGATCGCGGGCGGCCAATGCCCGGATAGCGCACTCGGTGACCGCTTCCCAGCCCTTTCCACGGTGGGAGGCGGGAGTTCCCGCGCGTACCGTGAGAACCCGATTGAGCAGCAGGACTCCACGCTCGGCCCACGCGGTGAGATCACCGTTGACCGGCTGGGGGTAGCCGAGGTCGGTGCGGTACTCACCGAAGATGTTGGCCAGGCTGCGCGGCAGCGGCGCGACATCGGCGGCCACCGAGAAGCTCAAGCCCACCGCGTGCCCGGGCGTCGGGTAGGGATCCTGGCCGACGATCAGCACCCTGACAGCCTCGAACGGAAATGTGAAGGCCCGCAATATGTTCGGACCGGCCGGCAGGTACCGCCGACCAGCGGCCACCTCGTCGCGCAGAAAGCCGCCCATCACGGCGATCTGGTCGGCGACCGGTGCCAGCGCAGCCGCCCAACCGGGGTCGAGGGGGTCGCCCTCCACGTCTTTCGGTTCAATCACCGCTTCCACGTCTTTCGGTTCAATCACCGAGACGGCCGAGCCGTCACGAAGTGCCCGGTCCGAACGACTGCCAGCCGCCCGGACCGGACCAGGGGCGTCCGTCGACCAACACCGCGCCGGGACCGCCGCGCACCGTCCCGATCACCCGCCACCCCGGCGGTGGGGCGCCGGGGAAACACGCGACCAGGGCATGGTCCTCCCCGCCGGTCAGTACCAGCGACCACGGATCGGACCCGACCGCCTCAGCCGCCAGGCTCACTGCATCGACGTCGGCGCGCAGTGCATCGGAGTGCAGATCGAGGACAGCCTGCGAAGCGGTCGCTACATGGCCGAGATCCGCAATCAACCCGTCGGACACATCGGTCATCGCCTGCGCGCCGCCGGCGGCGGCGGCGACTCCCTGCCCGTAGGGCGGGTGCGGCACCCGGTGACGTAGGCGCAGCTCTTCGAAGTCCTCAATTCCCCTGTCGTACAACGCAAGTCCAGCTGCAGAGCGGCCGAGTTCGCCGGCTATCGCGATCACCGAGCCGGCCCGGGCCCCGCTTCGCAGCACCGGGGTGCGACCGCCCAGGTCACCAAGAGCGGTGACCGAGACCACCCACTGCGGACTGGCCACCAGATCACCGCCGACTATTCCGGCCGCCACTGCTGCGGCCTCCTGCCACATCCCGTCGGCGAGTTGCTGCACCGACGTGGCGGCGGTCTCCGGCGGCGCCCCCAGACCGATGACGAACGCGGTGACCCGGGCGCCCATCGCCTCGATGTCGGCAGCGTTCTGCGCGATCGCCTTGCGCCCGATGTCGTGTGGCGTGGACCAGTCCAGCCGGAAGTGCCGGTTCTCGACCAGCATGTCGGTGCTCACCACCACCCGGCCATCGGGAGCGTCGATCACCGCGGCATCGTCGCCGGGGCCGACTCGGACCCCGGCCGGATCGGTGCGGCCGCCAACGATCCGCGCGATGACGGCGAACTCCCCCAGTTGGCTCAATGTCGGCTCGGAACCGGCTGCCACGGCACTCCTTCCGCGCACCCGCTGCGGTAGCTTGAGCACGTCAGTCTAGGGCCCGCGACGAGGAGAACTGGGTGCAGCGCGATCCCGTTAGCGCGCCGGCGGCCGATCCGGCGGCCGACGTCCCGCCGCGCGGTGTTCTGATCGCGGCGCTGACACTGTCGGTGATCGCGATCGGGGTGGTGCTGGCGATGGCTGCGTCGCGACAGGGCACACCCGCGCCGATAGCCATCGCCGGACTGCCCGCGCCGGGCGCCCAGACACCCGAATGCCAGGCATTGCTGGCGGCCCTGCCCGACCGTCTCGGCGACTTCGAGCGCGCTGTGGCCGCGCAACCCGTTCCGCCCGGTGCGGCGGCCTGGCGCCGCGACGACCAATCGGTGATTCTGCGGTGTGGGCTGGACCGGCCGGCCGAGTTCGTGGTGGGTTCGCCACTGCAGGTGGTCGACGACGTGCAGTGGCTGCGGCTCGGCGACGCCGCGACCGCGCGCAGCACCTGGGTCAGTGTCGACCGACCGGTGTACGTCGTACTGACCCTGCCGGACGGTTCGGGCCCCACTCCGATTCAGACCCTCTCCGAGGTGATCGCGCGGACCATGCCGGCGATGCCGATCCGGCCCGCACCTCCGGGCTGAGGTCAGCGCAGACCGGTGCCCCGGGCCAGCGCGGTCTCGACCATGGTGGCCACCAGCGTCGGATAGTCCACCCCACTGGCCGCCCACATCCGCGGATACATCGAGATCGTGGTGAAACCGGGCATGGTGTTGATCTCGTTGACCACCGGGCCGTCCTCGGTGAGGAAGAAGTCCACCCGGGCCAGCCCCTGACAATCCAATGCAGTGAAAGTGCGAATAGCCAAGTCCCGCAAACTATCTGCAACCGCGTCGTTGACGTCAGCCGGAACGTCCAACTCGGCGGCGTCGTCGAGATACTTGGTGTCGAAGTCGTAGAAACCGTCCTCGCGGCCGCTGACTCCGGCCACCCGAATCTCACCGATGGTGCTGGCACCCAGAGATCCGTCCGGGAACTCGAGCACACCGCATTCAAGTTCGCGGCCGCGGATCTCGGCCTCGAGGATCACCTTGGGATCGTGGCGGCGCGCCTGCGCTATCGCATCCGGCAGTTCGGCGGCCGCGGTGACCCGGCTGACCCCGATGGACGAGCCCCCACGCGCCGGTTTGACGAACATCGGAAAGCCAAGGCGGTCAAGGTCTTCGGCAGCCGGTCGGTCCTGACGCGGCCGCAGGACCGCGTAGTCGCCGATCGGCAGGCCCTCGACGGCGAGCAGTTTCTTGGTGAATTCCTTGTCCATACCGGCCGCACTGGCCAGTACACCCGCCCCTACGTAGGGCAGGCCGGCCAACTCGAGCAGGCCCTGGATGGTGCCGTCCTCGCCGTAGGGTCCGTGCAGGATCGGGAACACCACGTCCACCGACGCCAGGATCTCCGCCGCCGCCGCCAGCGGAGTGGCCGCCTCGCCGGTGACCGCGGGCATGCGCCGATCGGTGATGGTCAGGTCGTCCGGGCTGGCATCGGTGCGCAGCCAGGCACCGGCCGCCGTGATGCCCACCGGCACCACCTCGAAGCGCCGCGGATCCAGATGCCGCAGAATGCTGCCCGCCGACACACACGAGATGGCGTGCTCAGAACTGCGTCCGCCGTAGACGACGGCGACCCGGATCCGGGAGCCGTCAGCGGAGGTCACAACCTGCAGAGGCTACAGCCCCGCCGCTGGGGTTCCCCGTTGCGCGGTGCGGACCATCCGATCCAGTTTTTTACGGGCTCACTCAGGTTTGGTGCTGCGACCCAGCAGCAGTGCGACCGCGTCGTGGACCGACAGGCCCCGGTGACACACCCGGTGCACGGCATCGGTAAGTGGCATCTCCACACCGTGGGCCGCGGCGAGGGCGAGGATCGCCGTCGCGCTGCTGACCCCCTCGGCGACGTGACCTTCAGTGGCACTGCGCGTCTGCTCCACCGAGAATCCGCGGCCGAGGTGCACGCCGAAACTGCGGTTGCGCGAGTGCGGCGAGGTGCAGGTGGCCACCAGGTCGCCCACGCCGGCCAGCCCGGCAAGGGTGGTGGTCTTGGCACCGAGAGCGATTCCTAATCGCATGATCTCGGCCAGGCCGCGGGTGATGATCGCCGCGGCGGTGTTCTCGCCCAATCCCACCCCGGCCGCCATCCCGCAGGCCAGTGCGATCACGTTCTTGCAGGCGCCGCCGATCTCGGTGCCCACCACATCGGCGTTGGTGTAGGGCCGCAGATATGAGGTACTCAACGCCCGCTGCAGTGCCACCGCCCGGCCCTCATCGGTGCACGCGACCACCGTCGCGGCCGGTTGCTCCTGGGCGATCTCGTCGGCGAGATTGGGTCCCGACACCACTGCGACCCGGCCCGGATCCACGCCGGTCACCGCGATGATCACCTCGCTCATCCGGGCACCGGTGCCCAGTTCGATCCCCTTGGCCAAGCTGACCAGGGTCGCGCCGTCGGCGATGTCGTCCCGCCAGGCCACCAGGTTGGACCGCAGGGTCTGCGACGGCACGCCCAGGAGCACCGTCGTGACCCCATCGAGGGCCTCGCCGGCATCGGCGGTCGCTCGGACCGCAGCGGGCAACGCGATGCCGGGCAGATAACGCTCGTTGGTGTGCGTTGCGTTGACCTCGTCGGCGACCTCCGGCCGACGCGCCCACAGCCGGACGTCGTTGCCGGCGTCGGCCAGCACCTTGGCCAGGGCCGAACCCCACGCTCCCGCGCCCATCACCGCCGCCGTCGCGCCCATCTCACCTCTCTCGCCGCACCCCGCGCCGCGTTCAACCTAATCACGACCCGGCGCTGGCAGGATGACGGCCATGAGCGGCGCACCCGATGTCAGGCTGATCATCGCGGTTAAGCGCCTGCCCGAGGCCAAGACCAGGCTCGCCGCGCTCTTCGACGCCGGCACCCGCGAGCGCGTGGTGCTCGCCATGCTCATCGACACGATCACCGCGGCGCGGCAGGTCGTGGGGTCGGTCACCGTCGTCACGCCGGATGCGACGGCGGCGGCTGCGGCCCGCGGACTTGGCGCCCATGTATTGGCCGACCCGACGCCACCGAACCATCCCGATCCGTTGAACAACGCCGTGCGGCTGGCATCGATATCGGTGGCACCGGCCACCGATATCGTTGTCCTGCAAGGCGATTTGCCTGCCCTCACGGCACCGGAACTGCGCGCGGCGCTCACCGAGGCGCGCGCGTATCCGCGCAGTTTCGTCGCCGACCGCGAGGGCCTGGGGACCGCCGCGCTGTTCGCCTTCGGCGTGCCGCCGGACCCCCGCTTCGGGACCGGTTCGGCCGGCCGGCACCGGGATTCCGGGGCGGTCGAACTCATCGGATCCTGGCCGGGCCTGCGGTGCGACATCGACACCCCCGAGGACCTTGCCGCGGCCCGTCTGCTGGGTGTGGGAGCCGCGACGGCGGCGGCCATCACGGATTGATCCCACCGCCGTTTGCGGGTTCGGGCGGTTTAGCCACCGCTTACCCGCGGGTCACCGCAATGGTGGATGATGAGCCCATGACCGAGGCCGAGATCACCGCCCGACACTCAGAGTCACCGGCGAACGGGTCACCGACCGACGGCGTAGCCCCGGGTGCACCGCCGGCAGCCACTGCGGTCGCCGAGGACAACGCACTGCCCGAGGACCGTTACCTCAACCGGGAACTGAGCTGGCTGGATTTCAACGCCCGCGTGCTCGCATTGGCCGCCGACACGTCGCTTCCGCTGCTGGAACGGGCGAAGTTCCTGGCGATCTTCGCCTCCAACCTCGACGAGTTCTACATGGTCCGGGTTGCCGGCCTCAAGCGCCGCGACGAGATGGGCCTGACGGTCCGGTCCGCGGACGGCCTATCCCCCCGCGAGCAACTGCGCCGCATCGCCGAACGGACCCAGCAGTTGTCGCTGCGCCAAGCGCAGGTATTCGGAGAATCGGTGCGGCCGGCACTGGCGGCCGAAGGCGTCCACATCATCACCTGGGCGGACCTCTCCGAAGCCGAGCGCGGCGAACTGTCCAACTATTTCCATGAGCAGGTATTCCCGGTTCTGACACCGCTCGCCGTCGACCCGGCTCACCCGTTCCCGTTCGTCAGCGGCCTGAGCCTGAACCTGGCTGTGACGGTCCGCTCACCGGAGGACGGCGGGCAGCACTTCGCGCGCGTGAAGGTGCCCGACAACGTCGACCGGTTCGTCCAACTCGACGGCAGCGGCGACGACGCCGCCACCGTCCGGTTCCTGCCCATGGAGGAACTCATCGCGGCATTCCTGCCGGCGTTGTTCCCGGGCGTGGAGATCGTGGAGCACCACGCGTTCCGGATCACCCGCAACGCCGACATGGAGGTCGACGAGGATCGCGACGAGGATCTGCTGCAGGCCCTGGAACGCGAACTGGCCAAGCGCCGCTTCGGCTCTCCCGTCCGCCTCGAGGTCTCCAGCGACATGACCGAGAACATGCTCGAGCTGCTGCAGCGCGAACTCGATGTCGCACCCGGCGACGCGGTGCAGGTTCCGGGTCTGCTCGACCTGTCCGCGCTGTGGCAGATCTACGGCATCGACCGCCCCGGTCTCAAGGACCGCCCGTTCGTGCCGGCCACTCCGCCCGCCTTCGGCGAGCGGGAGACCCCGAAGAGCATCTTCGCCACGCTGCGCGACGGCGACGTGCTGGTGCACCACCCCTACGACTCGTTCTCCACGACGGTGCAGCGATTCATCGAACAGGCCGCCGCCGACCCGAATGTGCTGGCCATCAAGCAGACGCTCTACCGGACCTCCGGCGACTCGCCCATCGTCAACGCACTGATCGAGGCGGCCCGGGCCGGCAAGCAGGTGGTTGCGCTGGTCGAGCTGAAAGCCCGCTTCGACGAGCAGGCCAACATCAAGTGGGCACGCAAGCTCGAAGACGCCGGCGTGCACGTGGTCTATGGGCTCATCGGCCTCAAGACGCACTGCAAGACCTGTCTGGTGGTGCGCCGCGAAGGCTCGACGATCCGGCGCTACTGCCACATCGGCACCGGCAACTACAACCCGAAGACGGCCCGGCTCTACGAGGACGTTGGATTGCTGACCGCCGCACCCGAGATCGGGGCGGATCTGACCGATCTGTTCAACTCGCTCACCGGCTACTCCCGCAAGCAGGGTTATCGGAATCTGTTGGTCGCACCGCTGGGGGTGCGCAGGGGAATCATCGAGCGAATCGACCGCGAGATCGTCGCGCACCGTCAGGGCGGCAACGGCCGAATCCGGTTGAAGGCCAATGCTCTTGTCGACGAGCAGGTGATCGACGCGCTGTACCGGGCGTCGCAGGCCGGTGTGCGCGTCGAGGTGATCGTCCGGGGTATCTGCGCACTGCGGGCCGGGGTGCCGGGTTACTCGGAGAACATCGTGGTGCGTTCGATCCTCGGCCGGTACCTGGAGCATTCGCGGGTGGTCCACTTCAACGCGATCAACGAGTTCCTCATCGGCAGCGCCGACATGATGCACCGCAATCTCGATCGTCGCGTCGAAGTTCTGGTTCAGGTGAAGGACCCCCGCCTGACCGGCTATCTCGACTCGGTGCTGGAGTCGGCGATGGATCCCTCGACCCGGTGCTGGGAACTCGGTGCAGACGGCAACTGGGTCGCTTCGCCGCAGGACGGCCGTCAGGTTCGCGACCACCAGGAGTGGCTCATGGAGCGTCGGCTGCAGTCCTGACCATCGATGACAACCCCATCCAAGAAGAGCAAGGTCGCCAAAACGGTGGTGGCCGCCGGAGCGGTGCTGTGGCAGCCCGATCCGGATTCGGGTGAACCGCGATTCGCCGTCGTTCATCGGCCCCGCTACAACGACTGGTCGTTACCCAAGGGCAAACTCGATCCCGGCGAGACCGAACCCGTGGCTGCCGCGCGGGAGATCTTCGAGGAGACCGGCCAGCGCGCGCATCTGGGCCGGCGGCTTCGAACAGTGCGGTACCCAATCCCGGGCGGTACCAAGATCGTTCACTACTGGGCGGCCCGCGGCCAGGGCGGTGAATTCGTGCCCGGTGACGAAGTCGATCAACTGCTGTGGCTTCCGTAGGCCGACGCAGCCGAACGACTCACCTACCCCCATGACCGCAAACTGATCACCCGGTTCGCCAAGGGCCCGGTGGACACCAGAACGGTGGTGGTTGTCAGGCACGGCACCGCCGGTCGCAAGGATCGCTACACCGGCGACGACCGGGACCGGCCGTTGGACGCCAAGGGCCGCGCGCAGGCGGAATCGCTGGTGCCCCAACTCATGGCATTCGGGGTGTCGGCCGTTCACGCCGCCGATCGTCTGCGCTGCATTCAGACGGTCGAACCGCTGGCGCAGGAACTCGACGTACAGATCACGATCGAACCCGGTTTCACCGAGGAGGCCTACGCAAAAACACGCCGGCCCGCGCACCAACGCCTGCTGGCGATCGCCGCGGCGGAGGGCACACCGGTGATCTGCACGCAGGGCAGGGTGATGCCGTATCTGATCGCGTGGTGGTGCGCACGCCATCGGGTGGAACCGGACAAGTCACGCAACCGCAAGGGCAGCGCATGGATCCTGACGTTGGCCGATGGCAAACTGATCGCTGCCGATCACCTCGCCAGTCCCCTACCCCCTGAGGTGACCGCCTCCTGAGAGTG
>CAMCWJ010000093.1 GCA_945882475.1 Bifidobacterium breve | reverse complement strand
CTTGCGGGCCGGAGCCTTGCGGACGACCTTCTTGACTACGACCTTGCGGGCCGGAGCCTTGCGGACGACCTTCTTGACCGCGACCTTGCGGGCGGGGGCCTTCTTGACGACCTTGCGCGCGGGGGCCTTCTTGACGACCTTCTTGACCGCGACCTTGCGAGCCGGAGCCTTCTTCACGACCTTGCGCGCGGGGGCCTTCTTGACGACCTTCTTGACCGCGACCTTGCGGGCGGGGGCCTTCTTGACGACCTTCTTGACGACCTTCTTGGCCGCGACCTTACGAGCCGGAGCCTTCTTCACGACCTTCTTGACCGCGACCTTGCGAGCCGGAGCCTTCTTGGCGACCTTCTTGACAACAGCCTTCTTCACAGCAGCCTTCCTTACTGCGCCGCCTACGGCGCCTCTCTTGACAGCGGGTCCTTCGGACGGGAGTTTTTGTACGCCGGAAACAATTGACTTGAATTGCGCCCCTGGACGGAACGCGGGAACAGAAGTCGGCTTAACCTTCACCGTTTCACCGGTGCG
Organism: Bifidobacterium breve; assembly: GCA_945882475.1. GTDB lineage: Bacteria > Actinomycetota > Actinomycetes > Mycobacteriales > Mycobacteriaceae > Mycobacterium. Next base: position 8,683 of record CAMCWJ010000093.1, on the reverse strand, counting down.
TGGGTTACGCGCGACGCGTGCGGCACGGCGCCGCCGTTCGAAAACACCGAAACCGGTGATGGTGACGCTCTCACCTTTCTGCACAGCGCGCACGATGGCGTCGATCAAGTGCTCAACGGCCTCAGTCGCCTGCCGACGATCGGTGTCCAGTCTTGCCGTGAGAACCTCGATCAACTCTGCTTTGTTCATTCACAATCCTCCGAAACAGCGGTCCTGTTTTGGACCGACTGGAAAACACGGTAAACCCTCGAAGCGCAGATATCCATGAGCCACGCATAGTTTCAGCAAATTGCTTTGAGCAATTTTTGCGAATCCGGTTGCCGCCCTTGGGCGCAAATTCCGGTTGCCGGACCGCCTTGCCCGACACCGCATCCCGATGCGTCGGAGCGTTCAGACACTCGGTTCGATGCGCGGTCTCCATGTCGGACGCGACTTCTCGAAGACCTCGATCTGCGAGAGTTTCCGCAGCGTAAGGCCTATATCGTCGAGCCCTTCGAGCAGTCGCCACGCGGTGTAGTCGTCAATCGTGAACGGCACCACCACCGTTGCGGCAGTGATGGTCCGATCTTCAAGATTGACAGTGATTTCCAGTCCGGGATTCTGCTCGATCAGTTTCCAGAGCAGTTCGACGTCGTCGTGTCCGACTTCGGCTGCGAGCAGACCCGCCTTGCCCGCGTTGCCGCGGAAGATGTCACCGAAGCGCGACGAGATGACGACCCGGAAGCCGTAGTCCATCAGCGCCCAGACCGCATGCTCGCGTGAGGATCCGGTTCCGAAATCCGGTCCGGCGACCAACACCGAACCGCGATCGAAGGGCGGCTGATTGAGGATGAAGGCTGGGTCGTTGCGCCACGCGGCGAACAGACCGTCCTCGAAACCCGTCCTGGTTACCCGCTTCAGGTACACCGCGGGGATGATCTGGTCGGTGTCGACGTTGGACCGGCGCAGTGGCACGCCGATGCCGGTGTGGGTGCGAAAGGCTTCCATCTTCTCTTCTCCTGGGCGGGTTCAGATGTCGAGATCGGCTGGGGAAGAGAGTGTTCCCCGCACTGCGGTGGCGGCGGCGACGGCCGGCGAGACCAGATGGGTGCGACCGCCCTTGCCCTGGCGGCCCTCGAAGTTCCGGTTGGAGGTCGATGCGCAGCGCTCCCCGGCCGCGAGTTGATCGGGGTTCATGCCCAGACACATCGAGCAGCCGGCTTGCCGCCACTGCGCGCCGGCCGCGGTGAAGATCTCGCCGAGACCCTCGGACTCGGCCTGCGCGCGCACCCGCATCGATCCGGGCACGATGAGCATCCGCACCCCCTCGGCGACCCGACGACCGCGCAACACCTCGGCGACTGCCCGCAGATCCTCGATGCGGCCGTTGGTGCACGAGCCCACGAACACCGCGTCGACGGCGATGTCGCGCATCGCGGTGCCCGCCCGAAGATCCATGTAGGTCAGCGCCTTCTCGGCGTTCTGCCGTTCGTCGTCATTGCCCATCAGTTCGGGATCGGGTACCGCCCCCGACAACGGCACACCCTGCCCGGGGTTGGTGCCCCAGGTGACGAACGGGCTGAGCGTCGCGGCGTCGATGCAGACCTCGGTGTCGAATTCTGCGCCGTCGTCGGTGCGCAATCGATCCCACGCGGCCACGGCGGCATCCCAGTCCGCACCGCTTGGCGCGTAGGGACGACCGCGCAGGAACTCGTAGGTGGTCGCGTCGGGCGCCACCATGCCGGCCCGGGCGCCGGCTTCGATGCTCATGTTGCAGATCGTCAGCCGGCCTTCCATCGAGAGCGCCTCGATGGCGCTGCCGCGGTACTCGATGACGTGGCCCTGGCCGCCGCCGGTGCCGATCTTGGCGATCACGGCCAGGATGATGTCCTTGGCGGTGACACCGGGCGGCAATATCCCGTCGACGTTGACCGCCATAGTCTTGAATGGACGCAACGGCAGCGTCTGGGTGGCCAGCACGTGCTCCACCTCGGAGGTGCCGATGCCCATCGCGAGGGCTCCGAAGGCGCCGTGTGTCGAGGTGTGGCTGTCGCCGCAGACGATCGTCATGCCGGGCTCGGTCAGGCCGAGTTGCGGACCCACCACATGCACGATGCCCTGCTCGGGATCACCCATCGGGTGCAACCGGATGCCGAACTCCGCGCAGTTGCGCCGCAGTGTCTCCACCTGCAAGCGCGATACCGGGTCGGCGATCGGCTTGTCGATGTCGATGGTCGGCACGTTGTGGTCCTCGGTGGCCAGTGTCAGATCCGGGCGCCGCACTCCCCGACCCGCCAGGCGCAGACCGTCGAAGGCCTGCGGGCTGGTGACCTCGTGGACGAGGTGCAGATCGATGTAGATCAGGTCGGGTTCGGTTGCGCCGCCGGACACCACGACGTGGTCGGCCCACACCTTCTCCGCCAGGGTTCTTGGACTGTCAGCCATGGCTTGACTCTCGCTATCTCACTATCTGGGACGCTAGTATCTCGATATGAGACAGGATAGCGGCATTGGCGTCCTCGACAAAGCGGTGGGTGTGTTGCACGCGGTCGCCGAGTCACCCTGCGGTTTGGTCGAACTCTGCGAACGCACCGGGCTGCCGCGAGCCACCGCGCACCGACTGGCCGCGGGCCTGGAGTTTCACCGCCTGCTCGGCCGGGACGATGACGGACGCTGGCTGCTCGGCCCGGGCCTCACCGAACTGTCGGTTCGGGTCAGCGATCCACTGCTGGCCGCCGGCGCCGCGGTGCTGCCGGGATTGCGCGAGATCACCGGGGAGAGCGTTCAGCTCTATCGCCGCGAAGGCAGCACCCGGGTCTGCATCGCGGCACTGGAACCGGCGGCGGGCCTTCGCGACACCGTGCCGGTGGGAGCCCGGCTGCCGATGACCGCGGGCTCGGCGGCCCGCGTCCTGCTCGCCTACAGCGACGATGCGACCCGCGATGAGGTGCTGGCGTCGGCGAAGTTCACCGAGCGCACTCTCGCCGAGGTACGCCGGCGCGGGTGGGCTCAGAGTGCAGCCGAACGCGAACCCGGCGTGGCCAGTGTCTCGGCGCCGGTCCGCGACCGCGCCGGGGTGGTGATCGGCGCGGTATCGGTGTCCGGCCCGATCGACCGGATGGGCCGCCGCCCCGGTGCGCGCTGGGCGGCGGATCTGCTGGCTGCTGCCGAGGCGCTGACCCAACGCCTGTAACCATCGAGTCGGCGTCCAGATCGTCCTTCACAGCCGAACCGTGATCTGGACGCAGTGTCGATTACCGTCGGGCCCCCTGAGACACTGACGTTCATGGGAAGCAAGCAACGCAACCAGATCGTCATGACCGACGAGGAGATCACCGAATTCGTTGCGCGCAGTCGCACCGGCACGATGGCGACCATCGGCGCAGGCGGCCAGCCGCACCTGGTGGCGATGTGGTACGCCGTCCTCGACGGGGAGATCTGGGTCGAGACCAAGGTCAAGTCGCAGAAGGTGGTGAACCTGCGTCGCAATCCGCGGGTGAGCTTCCTCATCGAGGACGGCATGACCTACGACAGTCTGCGCGGGGTGTCGTTCGAGGGCGTGGCGGAGATCCTCGACGATCCCGACACCATCTTCAGAGTCGGTGTCAGCGTGTGGGAGCGCTATAACGGCCCCTACACCGAGGACCTCAGACCCGCCGTCGACATGATGATGAACAAGCGCGTCGCGGTGCGCGTCGTCACCGATCGGGTCCGGTCCTGGGATCACCGCCAGTTGGGATTGCCTGCGATGCCTCTGGCCGGTTCGACAGCGCCCGAGCAGTAGACAGCGCAACGCTGACGCGGAAAGCCAGAAAAGTACCCCCGATGGGATTCGAACCCACGCTACCGCCGTGAGAGGGCGGCGTCCTAGGCCGCTAGACGACGGGGGCTAGAACATCTTCGACAGTGCTGTGAGGCGCGCCGGTGAGCAAGCATATCTCAGCGGCAATTGCCGTCATAATTGCTGGGGTACCAGGACTCGAACCTAGAATGGCTGTACCAGAAACAGCTGTGTTGCCAATTACACCATACCCCAATTACTGCCTATAACTGCTGCTCAGTTCGCTTTTCACCGATCCCGGCTCAGGTGGTGGTCAACGATTGCGCACTGTTACGGGCCGACGAGCACACTATCAAAGATTCTCATTGCGCCCCGTCACGGGCCGCGCGCAGCCGACTCAGGCTGCGCTCGCGGCCCAGCAGTTCCAGTGACTCGTACAACGGCGGGCTGATGGTTGACCCGGTCACCGCGACGCGGATCGGACCGAACGCCTTGCGCGGCTTGAGGCCCAACCCGTCGATCAGTGCGGCCTTGAGTGCCTCTTCGATGCCGGCCGCCGTCCATGGCGTCACGCCGTCGAGTGCCGCACATGCCGAGTCGAGCACGCCGGCCGCATCCGCGCCGAGTTCCTTGGCCGCCGCCGCGGGATCGATCGCGTAGGAGTCCTCGTCGAAGAACTTCAACAGATCCCACGCGTCCGACAGCACGACGATGCGGGTCTGCACCAGCTCGGCCGCCGTCGCGAATGCGGACTCGTCGAGGCCGGTGTCGTGCCCGTGCTCAGCGAAGTAGGCGCCCAACCGCCGGGCGAACTCGCCCGCCTCCAGCCGACGGATGTGTTCGGCGTTGATGGCGTCGGCCTTCTTCTGATCGAAGCGGGCCGGGTTGGAGTTGACGTCGACGACGTCGAAGGCTCCCACCATCTCCTCCAGGCTGAAGATGTCATGATCGTCGGCGATCCCCCAGCCCAGCAGCGCCAGGTAGTTCAGCAGACCCTCGGGCAGAAAGCCGCGGTCGCGGTGCAGGAACAGGTTCGACTGCGGATCGCGCTTGGACAGCTTCTTGGTGCCCTCCCCCAGAACCGTTGGCAGGTGGGCATATTCGGGGATGAACTCGCCGACACCGATTCGAATCAGGGCGCGGTGCAGGGCGATCTGCCGGGGTGTCGACGGCATCAGATCCTCACCGCGCAGCACATGGGTGATCTTCATCAGCGCGTCGTCGACCGGGTTGACCAAGGTGTACAGCGGCTCGCCGGAGGCACGGGTCAACGCGAAATCCGGCACGGTGCCGGCGGCGAACGTCGTCTCGCCGCGAACCAGGTCACCCCAGCGGATGTCGTCATCGGGCATCCGCAGGCGCAGCACGGGCTGGCGGCCGGCCGCGAGGTAGTCGGCGCGTTGCGCTTCGGTGAGGTCGCGGTCGTAATTGTCGTACCCCATCTTCGGGTTACGCCCGGCGGCGAGATGACGAGCCTCGACCTCCTCGGGTGTCGAGTAGGCCGGGTAGGCATCGCCGGACTCCACCAGTCGAGCGACCACGTCGCGGTAGAGATCGCCGCGCTGGGACTGCCGATACGGTTCGTGCGGCCCGCCGACTTCGGGGCCCTCGTCCCAGTCCAACCCCAGCCAACGCAGCGCGTCGAGGATCGCGGCGTAGCTCTCCTCGGAGTCCCGCGCCGCGTCGGTGTCCTCGATGCGGAATACGAAGGTCCCGCCGGTGTGCCGGGCGTATGCCCAGTTGAACAACGCCGTTCGGACCAGGCCGACGTGCGGGGTGCCGGTCGGCGACGGACAGAACCGCACCCGAACCGGCGCTGTCACGGGCGAGGTCATCGCACGCCTTTCCGGACCACGGGGTTGGTCAGTGTTCCGATGCCCTCGATGGTGATGCTGACGGTGTCGCCGTCTTCGATCGGCCCGACGCCGGCGGGTGTTCCGGTCAGGATCAGGTCGCCGGGCAACAGGGTCATCACCGCCGACGCCCACTCGATGATGGCACCGATGTCGTGGATCAACAGCGACGTGCGACTGTCCTGCCGCAGCACCCCGTTGACCTCAGTGCGGATCGCAAGATCCGACGGGTCCAGATCGGTGACGATCCACGGCCCCACCGGACAGAAGGTGTCATGGCCCTTGGCGCGCATCCACTGTCCATCGGCCTGCTGCTGATCACGGGCCGAGACGTCGTTGGCAATCGTGTACCCGAGGATGTTCTCCGCCGCGCGGGCGGCCGGCACGTCCTTGCACGGCCGGCCGATCACCACCGCCAGTTCGCCCTCGTGATGCACCGGCGAGGCGTTGGCAGGCAGTTGGATAGCGACCCCGGGTCCGATGATCGCGGTGTTGGGTTTGAGGAAAATGATCGGATCCTCCGGGGCAGTGTCGCCCCCCATCTCGATGACGTGCTCGAGGTAGTTCTTGCCCATGCAGACCACCTTGCTGGCCAGGATGGGCGCGAGCAGTCGCACGTCGGCCAGTGGCCAGGCCCGGCCGGTGAAGGTAGGTGTGCCGAAGGGGTGCTCGGCGATCTCCCGGGCTACCTCGGCATCCGCGTTGCCCTCGATGCTGACGAAGGCGACCCCGTCGGGGCTCGCGACACGTCCGAGGCGCATTCGAAACAGCCTAGGGGATCGTCCCCGGCCTACCGGCCATCACCCGTTCTACGTCCCGGTGAGGGCTGCGACGATTCCGTCGACTGCCTGGCCCAGAACAAGTCCTTCAACCAGGGCCGCCGTCGTGAGCAGTCCCACGGCCGCGGCGATGGGCAGGCCGATCGCATTGACCAGTCCACCGATCACGTCCCCTGAGATCACCTGCTGGATTCCGTCCAGGAAAAGAGTGATGGCGTAGGCGGGCAGGACCGTGACGATCGCGTTGACGATGTCGGCCGTCGGAAGCAGTGCCGCGTAGGCCGCCGCGGCGGCGCCGGAGATCCGGTTGGCCACCGTGGTGATCAGGTTCTGCGCGGCGGTGATCAACCCGTCGATGGTCGGCAACGCAAAGGTTGGCAGCGCCGGCCATGAGAAGTTCGAGATCGCCTGTGCCACTAAGCCAATCTCCTGTGCCACTGAGCCATTCGGGCCAAAGGCTGCGACAAAATCGTTGACGCCCTGCGCGACGCCCGCAGCGAAATCTCCCAGAACCTCAGCGGGACTGACATCCGGGAACAATCCGAACGGGGTCAGCACGTTCGCATCGGGCTGGATCCCGGAGGAGAACCCGTGCGCGGGATCCCCGTAGCCCAGGTCCACGATCACCTTCAGGGCGGGCTGGATAAGGTCCGCCAGGGGGTTGCCGATCAACGGAACCCCGCGCAGTGGCTGCAGCAACGGCAGGTTCTCGGTAGGCATGAAGAAGTAGCGCTGGGTGGGTGATGTCGTCGGCAATTCGATGGCGGTGCCACCCAGCGAGACCGGCGTGACGTCCGTCGGGGTGAGGTACTCGTCGTCGGCGTACTTGGTGTGGACGAACACGATGCCCAGCCCGGCATTCAACACCGACAAGACATTGAGTGGGTACCGCGGGAAGTCGGCGAAACCATCGTATTCCAACGCGTAGTTGGTTGTGGGATAGGCGTTTTCCGGCGTCGCACCGTAGAACTCGAGACCCACACTCGGCATGGCGAATCCGGGGAACCGGGAGAGCAATCCACCGTTGGGGTTCATCTCATTGCCGACGAAGACGAAACTGATCGAGTCGTCCAACCCGGCCGGAATGGTCGGCGGGGGGTACTTCGACAGCGGGGGCACGAATCCCGCCTGCAGCAGCGACCCGATGATCGCGCTCTGGGAGTAGCCGAAGACCGTTGTCGGGGTCTGCGCGGTCACCAGCGCCAGGGTGTCCGACAGGATCGTCAGTCCCTGGTCCACCGAGGTGTTCAGGGGCAGGCTCTTGACACCGGTGATCGGGTACAGCCCTTCGGGTGTGAACACCACCTGGGAGGTCACGCCGGCCGGGCTGTTGGGGATCACGTAGAACTGCATCACGGTGTCGACGTATCGTTCCGACGGAATGGGTATCCCGCTGGGACCGATCACCAAGCCGACGGGTTGCGCTGCGGCTGCCGGCACCGCGGCTGCCCTCGCCACCGACGGAACCTGGGCCGGCGCGTCGGCGCGCCGGGTGTACAACGGCACCGTCGGATCCAGCGGAGATTCGACCGGAACCATTGGCGTGCTGTCGGCCAACGCGCCCCCGAGCGTGTCGGCAGTTGCGGTCACCGCACCGGATACCGCCGCCGACACCCGGGCCGGCACCACATCCACCACAGCTGATCTGCGCACAGCGGCCTTGGGCTCAGGCCGCGCCGCCGCCGAACGGGGTTGCTGTTCTCCGGCGCGGCGGGGCGAACCCGCCCCGCGGTGAGCATCACCGACCGCCGACGCCTGCGGGCCGGTCCGGGCACTCTGCGTCGTCGAGGCGTTGCCGCCACTGACCGCTGGCTCGTCCGCCCACGCCATCCCTGCGGCGCTGAATACGGCCGCGCCCACCCCGAGTGCGACGGCCAACCCGCCGACTCGACCGATCAGGCTGCTGGCGCGCATGGCGACTCCCTGGCTAGCTGAGAATTATCTGAGAACCACAGTAGCCCAGGATGCGACGGCGGGGCCGCTCAGAGCCGCGCGAGTATCCGGTCCCCGACCTCTCGGGTCGACAACGTCGCGTCCCCGCGGGTGGCCAGATGATCGGCGACCGCCGCATCCACCCGCGCGGCTGCGGCGTTCTCGCCGACATGGTTCAGCAGCAGTGCGACGCTCATCACCGCCGCGGTCGGATCGGCGATGCCCTTGCCGGCGATGTCGGGAGCGCTGCCGTGTACCGGTTCGAACATCGACGGATTGGTTCCGGTGGCGTCGATGTTGCCGCTGGCGGCCAGACCGATTCCGCCGCTGACGGCGGCGGCGAGGTCGGTGATGATGTC
>CAMCWJ010000092.1 GCA_945882475.1 Bifidobacterium breve | reverse complement strand
GTCGACCGGCCGCGCGACGGCGGATCCTTCTGCACCCGGCGGGTCAACGCCGTTCAGCATGGCGAGGTCATCTTCTCGATGGGCGTGTCGTTTCAGACCGCGCAGGACGGCATCGAGCACCAGGACGCTCTGCCGCCGGCCCCGCCGCCGGAGGACACTCCCGGATTCCGTTCCTCCGGAAGGGTTTTCGACGACGCCGGGTTCGCCCAGTTCGCTGAGTGGGACATCCGGATGGTGCCCCGCGACGAACTGGCATTGCTGCCTGGAATGGCGTCCCAGCAGCAGGTGTGGTTCAGACACAAGGATCCGCTGCCCGACGATCCGGTACTGCACATCTGCGCATTGACCTACATGAGCGATCTCACCCTGCTGGGCTCGGCCCAAGCCACCCACCCCGAGGAGCGGGCCAACCTGATGGTCGCTTCGCTGGATCACGCGGTGTGGTTCATGCGACCGTTCCGCGCCGACGAGTGGCTGCTGTACGACCAGTCGTCGCCGTCGGCCAGCGGCGGGCGCGCGTTGACCCAGGGCAAGATCTTCAACCAGCGCGGCGACATGGTGGCCGCGGTCATGCAGGAGGGCTTGACCCGCTACAAGCGCGGCTACAGTCCGCCCGGCAGGTGAGTGGCGCGCGAGTCGGTGTGCTGGCTCTGCAGGGCGACACCCGCGAACACCTGGCGGCCTTGCGCGAAGCCGGAGCGCAGACCTCCACCGTGCGCCGTCGCGCCGAACTCGACGCCGTCGACGCGCTGGTGATTCCCGGCGGGGAGTCCACCACCATCAGCCTGCTGCTGCGCGAGTTCGATCTGCTCGAACCGCTGCGGCACCGGCTGGCCGCCGGAATGCCGGCATACGGGTCCTGCGCCGGAATGATCCTGCTGGCTACGGAGATCCTCGACGCGGGCGAACCTGGCCGCGAGGCCTCGGCGCTGGGCGCCATCGACATGGCGGTGCGCCGCAACGCCTTCGGCCGCCAAGTCGATTCGTTCGAGGGCGACATCGACTTCACCGGCCTCGACGGCCCCGTCCGCGCGGTCTTCATCCGCGCCCCCTGGGTGGAGCGGGTGGGCCCGGAGGTGCAGGTGCTGGCCCGCGCTGACGAGCACATCGTGGCAGTCCGTCAGGGCGCGGTCTTGGCCACCGCGTTCCACCCGGAGGTGACCGGGGACCGCCGGGTGCACAAGCTTTTCGTCGACATCGTCGACGGTCGGGCGTAGCCAGCGCGTACTCCGCGTTGAGTGAGGAGTCACGCAGAGGACTACTCGCATTTCGCCTGCGAGGCTCCTCACTCAACGCTTGACGAGGACGGCCCGTCCGCCGCAGTAGACTCAAATCCGCACTATCCGGCACAGACGGGGACGTAGGAGAGGTATGAGCGGCCATTCCAAGTGGGCGACCACCAAGCATCAGAAGGCCGTCAAGGATGCGCGCCGCGGCAAGGAATTCGCCAAGCTGATCAAGAACATCGAGGTCGCAGCCCGCACCGGTGGCGGTGACCCGAACGGCAACCCCACCCTCTGGGACGCCATCCAGAAGGCCAAGAAGACCTCGGTGCCCAACGACAACATCGAACGGGCCCGCAAGCGCGGAGCCGGCGAGGAAGCCGGCGGTGCCGACTGGCAGACCATCATGTACGAGGGCTACGGGCCCAATGGGGTCGCCGTGCTCATCGAATGCCTGACTGATAACCGCAACCGGGCCGCCGGGGAGGTCCGCGTCGCGATGACCCGCAACGGCGGAAACATGGCCGATCCGGGTTCGGTGGCCTACCTGTTCTCCCGCAAGGGCGTGGTGCTGCTGGAGAAGAACGCCCTAACCGAGGACGACGTCCTGCTGGCGGTGCTGGAAGCCGGCGCCGAGGAGGTCAACGACCTCGGCGAGAGCTTCGAGGTCATCTGCGAGCCCACCGACCTGGTCGCGGTGCGCACGGCACTGACGGACGCCGGCATCGAATACGACTCCGCCGACGCCACCTTCCAGCCGTCGATGAGCGTGGCGGTCGACCTGGAGACCGCGCGCAAGGTACTCAAGTTGGTCGACGCGCTGGAGGACAGCGACGACGTGCAAGACGTCTTCACCAACATTGACATCCCTGACGACGTCGCGGCCCAACTCGACGAGGACTGACCGCCGCCGTCGCCGTCACACGCCCCGGTTGTCGGGGGAGATGCGCACCGGCACACCGGTATAGCGGGTCATGCCGGTCAGCGGATCGATGTCGGTGTGATCGGTCAGCAGGTTGACGTTGACGCCGGGATAGCCGTGCGGAATCGACACCGCGCCGCAGCGGATGGTGTCGCTGATCCGGGCGATGCCGCTGAGCTCACCGTGCTCGGTTCCCACGATGACGCGCTGCCCGTCGCCGACCCCGGCCGCGGCCGCGTCGTCGGGATGCAGCAGCACATCCGGTCCCTCGGCGAGGAACGACAACTGGGAGTTCAGGTGGCGCTTCTGCCGGCGCGGCACCAGCACCAGCGGCGCCGGCGCGCACAGCGCGGCGAGTTGGTCAAGAAGCACCTGCGGAGCCAGCCGCCAGCCGCCGAGCCGGTCCAGGTGCGCCTCCACCCACGCGGCGGGCAGCTCCCGCGGGGCCTCGCTGTAACCGGTCGCGGCGAGGTCGGCGAACTCGGTGCGACCCCGGCGCATGACCCTCGCGAGCATCGCGTCATCTGCCGACTGATCGTCAATGCCGTTGTCTGGCAGCGACTCTGCGAACCGCGGATGCCCGAGCCGCTGGCCGAGCTCGGCGAGAATCCACCAGGCCGAGCGGCGCTGTCCGACGGGGGAGACCACCGCGGGGGTGTGTTGCGCGGACACCCTGGTGCTCAGGATGTCCCACAGGGTGACATCCGCTCGCTCCAACTGGCCCTTGGTGGGCAGCACGTGGGTCGACAGCGCGGTGGTTCCCGTGGGCAGTATCTCCAGGGTGGCCAGCACGTCGAGGCGCTGCAACGCCGATTCGAGCACGGCCGCGGCGGGAAATGCCGTGAGCAGTCCTCCGCCCAGGTTCAGCACCGCGCGGATGTTGCCGGCGGCGATCTCGTCGGGCAGTGCGGCGCACGGCCACTCGCCCATGAACCCCCGGACCTCGGGCCGACTGCGCGGACCCGGCCCGGCCGAGCCTTGCGGCCCGGAGATCGGCAACTGCGGGAAAGCCTCAAGCTGATAGGCGAATCCGGGGTGGAACCAGGTGCCGCCGGGCCGGTTCATCGAGTCGGTGAGAATCATCAGCACCCAGGCCAGCCACTGGGTCACGTTCGCGCTGCGGGCCATGCTGACCCCGGTGCCGGTCTCCAGCGCCACCCGCCCGGCGACGCGGAGTTCGTCGCGCAGCGTGCGCAGCATCGCCGGATCGACGTCGGTCAGGTGAGCGGTGTGCTCGAGGGTGAACCCCGCCACCGCCTGCGCCAACCGGTCGGCGTCGACGGTGCGGGTGCGCAGGATCTCCGGGTCGGCGCCGTCGCGAAGCAGTTCACCGACCAGGTAGGCCAGCACCGCATAGTCGGAGCCCGGCCGAGGCGCCAGGTGGCCGGTGGCCAGCCGCGCGGTCTCGGTGCGGCGCGGGTCGATCACCCACAGCCGGCCGCGGTCGGCGATTGCGCGCAGCGTTCCGGTCGGGTTCGGCATCGCCAACACGTGCCCGTGGGACACCACCGGGTTGCTGCCCACGCAGATCAGGAACTCCACGTCGTCGTAGTCGGCGCGGCAACTCAGGCCGCTGAACCCGCCCACCAGGTCGGCGACCAAGGGTTTGGCAGTGCCGTCGATGGTCATGGGGCTGAATCGCGCCGGGGTGCCGATGGCCTTCTGCAACGCCTCGGCGCTGCGGTACCCGGCGGCGTCCATGCTGATTCCGGTTCCGAAGAAGATCCCGACCGCCTGCGGCCCGTCGCGGTCGATGATGCCGCGCAGGGCTTCGGCGAGGTCGTCGAGGCAGTGCTCCCAATCGGTCTCGCGCAGGTGCCCCTCGACCCGGAGCAGGGGGTGTTCGAGCCGGTCGGGGTGATGGTGCAGTTGCGGCAGGGCACGGCCCTTGGCGCAGGTGTAGCCCGCCGAGAGCGGATGCTCCCGATCGCCGCGGACCTTCAGTACCTGATCGCCGTCGACCTCGACGAGGATCCCGCAGACCGACTGGCAGACCCGGCAGAAACTCTTGACCGTGCGCACCGGCGCATCCGACACCGCACCCTCCTTCGCCGCCAGGCACACCGTAGCCGCCGAACCGGACACAGCGGGGGCATGTCGTTGCCGGGCGTTGTCGGCGGCAGCCGCTAAGGTATCGAACAACTGTTCGTAGTCGGAAGGCGATTCGTGCGGGTTATGGGCGTGGACCCTGGGCTGACGCGCTGCGGTCTGTCGGTGATCGAGGCCGGCCGGGGCCGCAAGGTCACCGCGCTGGACGTCGATGTGGTGCGTACCCCTTCCGGCGATCCGCTGCAATTGCGGCTGCTCGCCATCAGCGACGTGGTCGAGCATTGGCTCGACACCCACGCACCCGATGTGCTCGCGATCGAGCGGGTGTTCGCCAACCACAACGCCAACACCGCGATGGGTACCGCGCAGGCCGGCGGTGTGATCGCCCTGGCCGCCGCGCGCCGCGGTATCGACGTGCACTTCCACACCCCCAGCGAGGTCAAGGCCGCCGTCACCGGTAACGGCAACGCCGACAAGGCTCAAGTCACCGCGATGGTCACCAGAATCCTTGAGCTGCAACAGAAGCCGACTCCGGCGGACGCCGCCGACGCCCTGGCGCTGGCGATCTGTCACTGCTGGCGGGCGCCGATGATCGCCCGGATGGCCGAGGCCGAGGCGAAGGCTGCCGAACAGCGCCGGGCCTACCAGGCCAAGCTCAAGGCGGCACCCCGGCAGGTATCGAGGAGTGCGACGTGATCGCCTCGGTGCGCGGCGAGGTGCTCGAAATCGCTCTCGACCATGCCGTCATCGAGGCGGCCGGAGTGGGCTACCGGGTGATGGCGACGCCGTCGACGCTGGCCTCGTTGCGTCGGGGTACCGAAGCCCGGCTGGTCACCGCCATGGTCGTGCGTGAGGACTCCCAGACGCTGTACGGGTTCGTCGACAATGACGCCCGCGACCTCTTCCTGACCCTGCTCGGGGTGTCCGGCGTGGGGCCGAAGATCGCACTGGCCACCCTGGCGGTGTACGACGCCACCGCGTTGCGCCGGGCCTTGGGCGACGGTGATGTCGCCGCACTGACGAGGGTGCCCGGCATCGGTAAACGCGGTGCCGAACGGCTGGTGCTGGAACTGCGCGACAAGATCGGGGCCATGCCGAGCGTCGGGGGAGCGGCGGCGGTCGGGCATGCGGTGCGCGGGCCGGTAGTGGAAGCCCTTGTCGGCCTTGGCTTTGCGATCAAGCAGGCCGAGGACGTCTGCGACAAGGTGCTTGCCGACGATCCTGACTCCACCACGTCGAGCGCGCTGCGTGCGGCGCTGTCTCTGCTTGGGAAGAAGTGACCCGTGGGCCGCTTTGAGGACGACGACGTCGACGAGCCCGAACGGGAAGTATCGCCGGCGCTGACGGTCGGCGAGGGCGATATCGACGCCAGTCTGCGGCCGCGCTCGCTGGGGGAGTTCATCGGACAACCGCGGGTGCGCGAGCAGCTGCAGCTGGTACTAGAAGGTGCCAAGAACCGCGGCGGCACACCGGATCACATCCTGCTCTCCGGTCCGCCCGGTCTGGGCAAGACCTCGCTGGCGATGATCATCGCCAGCGAACTCGGCTCAGCGCTGCGCGTCACCTCCGGCCCGGCATTGGAGCGGGCGGGCGATCTGGCGGCGATGCTGTCCAACCTCGTCGAGGGTGACGTGCTGTTCATCGACGAGATCCACCGCATCGCCCGGCCTGCCGAGGAGATGCTCTACCTGGCCATGGAGGACTTCCGGGTCGACGTGGTGGTGGGCAAAGGCCCTGGGGCGACGTCGATTCCGTTGGAAGTCGCCCCGTTCACCCTCGTCGGCGCCACCACCAGATCGGGCGCGTTGACCGGGCCACTGCGTGACCGGTTCGGGTTCACCGCGCACATGGATTTCTACGACGCAAGCGAACTGGAGCGCGTGCTGGCCCGGTCGGCCGGCATCCTGGGCATCGAACTCGGCACCGAGGCCGGGTCCGAGATCGCCCGCCGATCGCGCGGCACGCCACGGATCGCCAACCGACTGCTGCGCCGCGTGCGCGACTTCGCCGAGGTCCGTGCCGACGGCGTCATCACCCGCGACATCGCCAAATCGGCCCTGGCTGTCTACGACGTCGACGAACTCGGCCTGGACCGGCTCGACCGGGCGGTGCTCTCAGCGCTGACTCGAAGCTTCGGCGGCGGTCCGGTCGGGGTGTCCACCTTGGCCGTCGCAGTCGGTGAGGAGGCCGCCACCGTCGAGGAGGTGTGCGAGCCGTTCCTGGTGCGCGCCGGCATGATCGCGCGAACCCCGCGTGGCCGGGTGGCGACCCCGCAGGCCTGGACCCATCTCGGGATGACGCCACCGCCCGGGGCGGGCGGGTTCGGCCAACCCGTGTTGTTCGAGTAGGACGATTCTGCGCAACGCCGACTGTGAAACCTCTGCGAAGATCCGGCTCGAAGCTCGCACAGGCTTCACGCTCGCGGCGATTTGAGATCAGATCCCGGCGAGGATCTCCGCCAGCACATCGAGACCCTCGGTGAGCAACTCGTCGCTGATGGTCAGCGGCGGCAGGAAGCGCAGCACATTGCCGAACGTGCCGCAGCTGAGGACGATCACGCCAGCGGCGTGCGCGGCGGCGGTCAGCGCCTTGGTCAGGTCCGGGTCGGGTTCTGCTGAGCCGGATTTCACCAACTCGACGGCGATCATGGCACCGCGACCGCGAACGTCACCGATCCGGTCATCGTCGGACTGCATCCGATGCAGCCGGTCCTTCATCAGCCGTTCGATCTGCTTGGCGCGGTCGAGCAACCCGTCGAGTTCGATGGTCTCGATGGTGGCCAACGCCGCCGCGCAGGCCAGCGGGTTGCCGCCGTAGGTGCCGCCGAGGCCGCTGACGTGCGGCGCGTCCATGATCTCGGCCTTACCGGTGACCGCCGACAGCGGCAGGCCATCGGCGATGCCCTTGGCGGTGATGATCAGATCGGGCTCGATGCCCTCGTCCTCGCAGGCGAACATCGCGCCACTGCGGGCGAACCCGCTCTGCACCTCGTCGGCGATGAACACCACGTCGTTATCGGTGCACCAGGCGCGCAGCGTCGGCAGGAAGCCAGGAGCGGGAACGATGAAACCGCCCTCGCCCTGGATGGGCTCGATGATGAGAGCGGCGAGGTTCGCCGCGCCGATCTGCTTGTCGATCACCGTCAGCGCGCGCTCGGCGGCCAACTCGCCGTTGGTTCCCCATTCCTTGTCGATGAGGCCGTCGCGGTACGGGTACGACATTGGGGCCCGGTAGATCTCCGGGGCGAACGGGCCGAAGCCGCTCTTGTAGGGCATCGACTTGGCTGTCAGTCCCATCGTCAGGTTGGTCCGACCGTGGTAGGCGTGGTCGAACGCCACCACCGCGGTGCGGCCGGTGTAGGAGCGGGCGATCTTGACGGCGTTCTCGACGGCTTCGGCGCCGGAGTTGAACAATGCCGTGCGCTTCTCGCCGGAGCCCGGGGTCAGCCGGTTGAGATGTTCGGCGACCTCGATGTACTCCTCGTAGGGCGTCACCATGAAGCAGGTGTGAGTGAAGTCGGCAACCTGTGCGCGGACCGCCTCGACTACCCGCGGCGAGGAGTTGCCGATGGTCGTGACGGCGATGCCCGAACCCAGGTCGATGAAACGGTTGCCGTCGACGTCCTCAAGGATGCCGCCGCCGGCGCGTGCGGCGAACACCGGCATGGTCACCCCGACCGACCGCGACACCGCCGCGACCCGGCGCTTGGCCAGATCGGTGGAGGCGGGCCCGGGGATCGACGTGACGAGTTTGCGACTCTGCTCGATGGTGCTCACGGATGGTCTCCTGACGTTCCCTCGCCGAAGGGGCAGGCGCTTCGCGGCGCGTGCTGCGAGCCTAACCCAGCGGTGCCCCGTCCACTCGGTCCACCGTGACGAAGGATTCGACCGGCCTTCGGCGCAACCGCCGGGCCGGGCGCACCGGATGGCCGAGAGCGATCGCCGCGGCCACCGCCCACTGTGCGGGCGCGCCGAGGAGGGCCTTGACCGTGTCCTCCTGGCGGATCAGCATCGTGGTGAGCACGCCGCCGAGGCCCTCGGTCCGGGCCGCCAGCAGGATGCTCCACGCGAACGGGTACACCGAGGCTCCTCCGGCGAAGGAGTATCGGTCCAGATCGCGGTCCACCGCGGCCAGGGCCGCCAAATCTGCGAATACCACCAGCAGGGCCGGCACCCGGTCGAACTGCGCGGCGAATCCCTGTGCGGCGGCCACCTCGAGTTCCGCCGGTGCCGCCGCGACCGCCGCGGACTCGGCGGCGGAGTCGTTGACGGGCGACCACGGTCGCAGTCCGGCAGCGCCCATCGCCAGATAATCGCGCCAGCCGGGTAGATACAACTCCCGCAGTCGCGTTCGGATCGCCGGATCCTTGACCACGACCACATGCCAAGCCTGGGCGTTGGCGCCACTGGGGGCGAATCGGGCGGTGTCGAGCACCCGCGTCAGGACGTCGTCCCCGACCGGTTCGTCGGTGAACTC
This sequence comes from Bifidobacterium breve, assembly GCA_945882475.1. GTDB lineage: Bacteria > Actinomycetota > Actinomycetes > Mycobacteriales > Mycobacteriaceae > Mycobacterium. The sequence continues at coordinate 769 of CAMCWJ010000092.1, read as the reverse complement.
GCGAACCGCGCCGGTGGTCCGCAGGGTCTCAATCAGGTCCATCGGGCCATCTTCGGCGTTGCTTGCCGCCGGGGCAATGCGCTGTCTGCGCGGCCAATGGCACACTTGTCAGGCGTGGGCCCGTGACTGGCGGTCCTGGATCGACGAACCGAAAGAGACGCCGCGATGGAGACACTGATCAGCTTCCTGCCTCTGATGATCATCCTGGGGGTGTTCTTTTACTTCACCTCGCGCCGCCAGCGCAAAGCCGTGCAGGCCACCATTGATCTCCAGAACTCGCTGCGGGTCGGTGACCGGGTGACTACCACGTCGGGCCTGCATGCCGTCATCACGACGGTCGGCGAGGACACCGTGGACCTCGAGATCGCTCCCGGAGTGGTCACCCAGTGGATGAAACTCGCGATCCGCAACCGGATCGAGCCGGAATCGCAGGGGGCCGAATTGACCGGCAGCGACTCGGACCGCCTGTCCAACGACTGATCGCCCGACACGCCCCGTACCCTTTGCGGGGGGCGACGACCGCCCGTGCGGTTCGCGGCACAGACCTAGGAGAAACAACAACGTGGCATCGTCTTCGGCGCCGGTGCATCCGTACCGCTATCTGGCGGCGTTTCTCGCCCTGCTGATCGGGGTGTACGCGCTGGTATTCCTGACCGGAAACAAGCAGGCCAGTCCCAAGCTCGGCATCGACCTGCAGGGCGGCACCCGGGTCACGCTGACCGCGCGCACCCCGGATGGCTCAAGGCCCACCCGCGACGCACTCGATCAG
>CAMCWJ010000091.1 GCA_945882475.1 Bifidobacterium breve | reverse complement strand
GTCGCCACCGAATCCACCACCAGTTCGATCAGCAAGGGGTTGAGCGGGTCCACAGCGTTGCGTTGGGTCGTCGTGAACAACAGTCGATCACCCAGGGTGAGCCGAGCGCGGGCGGCGTAGACCGATCCGGGCCGCACCGCAGGTAACGGATAGACGAGCGAGAAAGGGATCGGCGTCAGTTGGTCCCGCACTTCGAACTGCGTCTGCCCCAGAATCACCGCCGGCGCATCTGCCAGCGAGACGTCCTCCAGTGTCACGGTCAGCAAGGTGCCGGCGGGCAGGACTGCCGGCTGCCGAAGAACCACCGAGCCGTTCAACGTCGCGGAGTCGGCCACCGAGCCTCCTGGTTCGGCCCCGGCGGCCCCGCAACCGAATAGCGCAACGATCGCGGCAAGCACGAGAACAAGACTCGTCCGCATGGCGGCCCTCCCTGTCGTCGAAACTAGAAGAATACCTGCACCGCAGACCAGTGGACGGGACGAGCAGCCCCGACTCCGCACTTGTTAACCTCCCTTCATGCCACGAAAGCTCAGTGACGAACAAATTGCGGCGTATCTCGATAGCCGCCCAGGCTGGGCGATCCTGAGCACCATCGACGACGACGGATTCCCCCACTCTGTACCCCTGGGATACTTCCGCTTGGGCCGCGACATCGTCATGGGTGTGCGAGATGGGACGCGCAAGATCGCCAACGTCGAAAGCAACCCGAACGTAAGCGTCTTGCTCGAAGACGGCTCGAGCATGGCAGATATCCGGGGCGTGATGCTCCAGGGGCACGCCCGTATCGTTCGCGCACACGGCGAAGCACTCGAGCTCGCGCGGGAAGGTGCCCGGGCACGCGGCGTGCCGGAGTCCGAATGGCCCACCGAACCCAGGCCGGGGGCGGCCTACATCCGCGTCACACCCGTGAGAACCCGGTCGTGGGATTACTCAGGGGACTCACACTGAGGCGTCGATCGCACCGACAGTGAGACTGAACGGGCCTTGCTGTTTGTCGAGGATGTAGATCGAAATGCGGCTGACGGTAGAGGGGTCAAGACTCTGCGGAGCATAGGGCGCCGGATCGAGTCGCATGCCCACCGCCTGGAAGCCGCCGATCGGCAACTCGTAGGTCCGCCAGGCACCGGGGGCGGTTGAGAACCGCTGAATGTACGACCAGGGCTGCCCCGCGGAGTCCACCTTCATCACATAGGTCTTGCCGTCTCCCCGCGCTCGCACGGCCAGCGCCGTCGCGCCGGTTGCTCGCTGCCCGATGCCGGGGTCCTGGGGACCGCGGGTCGAGGCGAACCCGCCGTTGTTGTCCAGCGAGATGGACCCTGAGAAGACAAGGCCACCGTCGCCGAAGGTGACCGTTGAGGTCGACAGACCGCCCATCACCGGATCGTTGATGGTTGTCCAGCCGGCCACCGCGGCGGGATCATCGAAGGCGACGAGGACGACGTCGGTGGTATCAGCCCGAGCGATCACGTCGGCGCCGGCGAACGACATGATCAGCAGCGCCACACCCGCGATCAAGGCGCTTGTGCGGGCCCACTGGCCGGTCTTGTCCAACGCTCTGCGACGTCCCATTCCATCACTGTAGGGGCGTCGGTCGGCATGTCACAAAGAATCACGCAGCACCCTCGCCAAACCCTCATTGACCGCCTTCATCGCGGTGACTCTGGCGAGCCACTTGTCGTTGGCCGGAATGACGTGCCACGGCGCGGAATCGGATGTGGTGCGCAGAATCATCTGGTCGACGGCCTTGACGTAGTCGTCCCACCGCTCGCGATTGCGGTAGTCCTCCTCGGTGATCTTGTGGGATTTGTACGCGGTCTGCTCGCGCGCGGTGAATCGCGCGAGCTGTTCCTCCGGGGAAATGTGCATCCAGAACTTCGCGACGAAGTACCCGCGTTCGACGAGCTGGCTCTCGAAATCGTTGATCTCGTCGTAGGCGCGCTGCCACTCAGCCGGAGCAGCGAAGCCTTCCACCCGCTCCACCAGCACTCGCCCGTACCAGGTGCGGTCGAAGATGACGACCTTGCCGGCCGGCGGTAGATCTCGCCAGAAGCGCCAGAGATAGTGGTATCTGCGTTCCTCTGCAGTGGGCGCGGCTACCGGGACCACCCGATAGTCGCCGGCCTCCATCGCGCCGGTGATGCGCCGGATGACCCCGCCCTTGCCGGCGGCGTCCCACCCTTCGAAGGCGAGAACGGTACCCACGCCGCGTTCGCGCGCCTCCATCGCCAGTCGATGCAGTCGGGCCTGCTGTTTGGAAAGCTTTGTGCGGTAGGAATCCTTATCCAACGTGCGGGACAGGTCCACGCCGGAGAGCACATTGGAGGCGGCGTCGATGTCCCCGAACACCGATTCGGCCACCGATAACCCCGGCGGCTTGAATTTCTCGGCCAGGCGAGTGGTGAGCGCCGCCAGGATTGTTCGGGCGACGGTCAGATCGCGGTAGCGCGCGTCGGTGGACTCCACGATGGTCCACGGCGCACCCGGAACGCTGGACTCGCGCAGAATGCGTTCGGCGATGGGCAACACCGGCCCGAGGGAATCCAGTGCGGCCCAGTCGCGCTGATCCACCTGCCAACCCGACTCGGGATGCTTCTCGGCCTTCTTCAGTTTCTTCTTCTGCACCTTCGCCGGCGTGTGTAGGAAGAACTTCAGGATCAGAGCGCCGTCGGCGACCAGTGCGTGCTGCATGCCGGCGATATGGCGCAGCCAGAGGGAGAACTCCGGTTCATCGATCTCGCCCTCGGCACGCAGGCTGGCGGCGCGCATCAGGCCGCCGACGAAAAACGCCGCCCGGCCCTTGGGCGGTAGCGATCGCCACAGCCGCCAGAGTTGAGGGCGCTGATATTCCTCTTCAGTGGGGTCGGCGAACACCCGGGTATCGGCGTAGCGGGAGTCCATCCACTCGTTGAGTCGGTTGACCAAAGCGTTTGCCGCCAGACGGTCATCGCCTGCGATCCAGATGACCACCGGGAAGTCGGCGTCGCGCAGGTCGTACTGGGCGTTGATCAGACCGACCCGCAGGTCGGGGATCGCCGCCTCGTATTCGGTCTTGTCGATCGCGTTTCCGACTTCGGACACCTCGAGCATGTCTGGCTCCCTCCACGAACGCAGCGACTCTCACGATCTCACCGTGAGGCTTCGGCGCGGGGTGGATTCGTTCGAGCTACTCGTTATCGCGACCGGCAGTAATCCGCCTACGCGCACCGGGAAGCAGCGGACTAAAGACCTCTGATGGCGACGCACCAGAGCACTAGGGCGCAGCAGTCACCGATTGGTAAGGCCGGTTGCCGCGGTTGGTCATCGGGGCCAGCCAGTACGGTTGAACTATGTCCGTCCGGAGACCGCAGCAGTCGCAGTCGGCATTGACCCGACGACACGTGCTGCTCGGCACAGCCCTGCTCGGTGTGACCGCCGGGTGCAGCTCACTTGGGAGCCTTGCGGGAGCCAACCCGGCGCCGAACGCCTCGTCCGAGACCTTTGCGGTCACCTACACCGATGCGCAGTGGCGACAACGATTAACCCCGGCTCAATACGACGTCCTGCGTGCCGCGGGCACCGAGACACCCTTCACCAGTCCACTCAACGACGAGCACCGCGCAGGAATTTTCGGCTGTGCGGGTTGTGCGCTAGACCTTTTCTCATCGACAACCAAATTCGATAGCGGCACCGGCTGGCCCAGCTTCTATCAAGCCCTCGACAACGCTGTCATCGAGCGCGAGGACGGCGCGCTGGGCATGTCGCGCACCGAGGTCCTCTGCCGCCAGTGCGGCAGTCACCTCGGCCACGTCTTCGACGATGGCCCCGATCCGACCGGCCTGCGTTACTGCATGAACGGTGTCGCTCTCATCTTCCGCCCGGCCTAAACAGTCCGGGGCGCGCATGATCCTTCTCCGGCAATTCCTCCGAAACACCTTCACGGTGATCTTTCTGGCGATCAGCGCTGCTGCGCTCGGGCCGGCTCAGGCCATGGCCGCCGAACTGAGTGACTATCTGTGGCAACGCCGTCCACTGCTGCTCTTCGCGCCCTCGGAAAGCGATCCACAGCTCCTTGAAACGACGCGCCGAATAGCGGCCAGTCGGTGTGACTTCGTGGATCGCGACATGGTGCTTGGCCGAATCGTCACCGAAGGCACCAGCACCCTCGGTGGCAACGTCGTCGACACCAACCAGGCACAAAGGTTGTTCTCAGACTTTGGGATTGGCGCAAACAGTTTCAGCGTGGTGTTGATCGGCAAAGACGGCGGCGAGAAACTGCGCGTCGCCGGCGTCCCGGACCTTCAGGCGATCTATGCCGTGATCGACGGCATGCCGATGCGGGCCCGCGAGACGGGCGCGAATGCACGTCGGTGTTGATGGCTGGTCCTGCTGACGGCACGCCCTGCAATGATCGGCACGACAAACAGGTCCTGACCGACAATCAAGGTGACACGCGATGGCAGCAGACAGATTGATCTCTAGCGGCAGCCCGTGGGAGGCCTCGATCGGCTATTCCCGGGCCACGGTCGCGGGCGAGTACGTGCACGTCTCGGGCTCGACTGCCAGTGTCGACGGTGAGGTGCAACATGAGGGCGATGCCCACGGTCAAACCCTTGTGGCACTGAACCTCGTCATCGCGCCCGCGCTGGCACAGGTCGGCTACTCGCTGGCCGACGTCGTGCGTTCGCGGGTGTACCTGGTCAACGCTTCTGATATCGACGCCGTGGCCAGGGCACACGGCGAGGTGTTCGGTGACATCCGACCAGCAGCCACCATGGTGGCCGGCGTTTCGATGGTCGATCCGAAGATGTTGGTCGAGATCGAAGTAGACGCCTGGAAGCGCGGCTAGTTGGAGCTTGCGAGGTACCTGCCCGAATAAGCTGAACTGGCGCTCAACGAACAGACGACAGGAGGCGAGGGCATGGTCGCTATCGGCTCCATCAGCGGAAGCTGGAACCCGGGACGCGGAATCCTCACCGAATGGACGGCGTCACCGTCCAGCCGCGAACTCGCGGCCCGGGCGCCCCAAGACCCACTCCCACCTACCTTCCAGCAGGAGAAGCACCTCAGATCCGCGGACTCCGCCCGGAAGCTTCAGCGCCGGACCCCGCGTTTGATCATGACTTCGTGGGACGTCGCCGGCTGGTGTGACGTCGCAGCCATGACCGGTGCGATTAACGCGCACCTTCGCCGCCACGACACCTATCACAGCGCCTTCGACATCACCGCTGACGGCAATATCACGCGGCGCACTATTGATGCCCCCGAGCTGATTGACTTCTCCCCCGTGGTGATCGGATTCATGGAGCAGGATCAGATCCGCGAACACGTCCTCACCGCGACTCCGGACACCCTGGACTGGGACTGCTTCACCTTTGGTGTCATCCAGAAAGAGGGAAACTTCACCGTTTACGCCAACATCGACCATCTCCACACCGATGGAACGTCGTCACTGGTGATATATCAGGACATATCGCAGGACTACCGAGACCTGAACTGCGACAGCGACGGCGCCGACATAGAGCCTGAACCTGAACCGACCATCTACCGGGACTTCACCGCTCGCCAACACGTCGAGGTGGGAACCCTCACCCGGGACTCCCGGCCGGTCAAAGACTGGGTGAATTTCGCTCTCGACGCTGAAGACGAGTGGCCGAGTTTCCCTCTCGAGTTGGGTAGCGCCGACGACGGCGCCGGACAGTCCTTCACAGTGGAGCTACTAGACGCGGAACAGACCGAAGCCTTCGACACCGCGTGCCGTCGAGCCGGCGCACGCTTCAGCGGCGGAGTCCTTGCCTGCGCGGCGATCGCCGATCACAACTTCACCCACTCCGACACGGTTCACATGTTCAGTCCCCTGGACACCCGAACCGAAGCCCAGGCGAACAGCGCCGGCTGGTATGCCAGCCTGTTCCCCATCTCGATCGACGTCACCGCGAACGACTTCGGCAGCACCGCGCGATCAGCGCAGAAGTCCTTCGACGCCAACAAACACCTGTCGTCTGTGCCCTTCGACCGCGTGCTCGACCTAGTGGACTCCGACGAATTCGATGACGCTGTGTCCAGCCGACCGATGATGGTGTCAATCTTCGACTTCCGAAAACTTTCCGCGGCGAACACCGACAAGCTGGGGATGTTCATCGACGACCTCAACCAGGGCGGGATCAATATCTGGGTGACCCGTAACGTCGACGCGACGATCGTGACTCTCTCGTTTCCCGACACTTTCGACAGCCGCCGCTCAATCCACCACTACGTGGCTGCACTTCGCGACGAGTTCATCTCCGCGGCCAGCAGCTGATTTGTATCTAGCAGCTCTAGCGGGTCTGGACCGCTACCGCTCTTCGCCGGCTGATCTCGTGGACGACGGTACTGATCACCGTGAGAACGACCAGTGGCGTGACGAACCAGAGCATCACCGTGGTGAAGCCTTGCAGAATCGGGCGTTCCGCCGCTGCGAGCACGGTGTAGAGCAGATAGGAAACGTACAGAGCCACCAGCAGCCCACCCTCCCAGCGCGCGATCACCGAACCGGTGAAGGCGAGCGGGAGCAGCACCACAGAAGCGGCGATCATCAGCGGGATGTCCAGTGCCAAAGCGGATTCCGGCACCGGTAGCCCGGTCGGGGAAATCATGGCGGCCAAACCTGCGACCGCACCGATGTTGAAGATGTTGCTTCCCACCACGTTGCCGACCGCCAAGTCCCGCTGCCCGCGGCGCACCGCCACAATCGACGTGGCTAACTCCGGCAACGAGGTTCCGATGGCGACCACCGTCAGGCCCACGATCAAGTCACTGACGCCGAACGCCGTCGCGATTCCGGTGGCGCCCTTGACCAGGATGTTGGCACCGACGACCAGCAGTGCGATCCCGATGAGCACAAGCACCAGATCGCGGCCGATGGAGCCGCCGCGGGCTTCCACGTCCTCCACGGCCTCCGTCATCGTGTCCGCGCTTGTCTTGGCGGTGTGGCCCACCCGGCCGGCCGACGCCGTCGCGATCGAAGCCCCCGGGCCGCGCAGGTCGTCGACGTTGCCATCCCGTCTACTGAGGATGATGGCGATAGCGATGTAGAGAACCAACAGGACCAACAGGATCAGGCCGTCGACCCGGCTGAAACCGCCGTCGATGGCCAGCAGCAGGAAGAGGATTGAAAACGCGGCCATGAAGGGAATGTCGACGCGAACTAGTTGAACCTTGACGAGCAGCGGCAGGATGATCGCCGAGGCCCCCAAGATCATCAGGACGTTGGCGATATTGCTTCCGACCACATTGCCGACTGCGAGACCGGGCTCACCGCCCATCACCGCGCCGAGCGTAACCGCCAGTTCCGGTGCCGAGGTCGCGAAGGCGACGACGGTCAGACCCACGACCAAGGACGACATCCCGATGCGTGTGGCCAGACCGGAGGCTCCCCTGACGAGCAGCTCGCCACCTGCGACGAGGAGCACCAGCCCGACGAGGATTCGTCCAATGTCCAGCAGGTGCATCGCCGCAGTGTAGGAGAAACGGGCAGATCACATGTTTTAAATCGGCGTCCGTCTACCCCAGTGCGGGTCCGGCGGCCCCGACTGACCTGGAACCGTGGCTGATCCCGCGACGTACGGGCCGCCGGAGTCCATCCCGGTGCAGCAGGGCGTCTACCGGTTCTCCGACGCCTACGGCCGGCCCGACCTGCAGCGCAATAGTAGTAAATTATCTACAAATTGAAGGTGGTGCGGTTCACTTCAGATGGACGACCCGACGCAGCCGCATCCGACCTCTGTCATATTTCGAAGTCAAAAGACCAGAAGGAGTTCCGATGCTCTCAGCGGTGCCGGTGGGGGATGTGCCGGTGTGCGATGTCGACCTCTACGACGCCGCGATCAACACGAATCCCTACGACGCCTATCGCGCGATCCGCGATGCCGGCCCGGTGGTGTGGTTGCCGGCGACCGGGGTGTGGGCGATGGGACGCTACGGCGACGTGCGCGCTGCACTGAGGGATCACGGACTGTTTTCCTCCGCCTCCGGACCCGCTGTGAACGAGACTGTCAACCAGACGGCCGGGCTGTTGGCTAGCTGCCTGATCTCCGACCCGCCGCAGCACGAGACGTTCCGAAAGGTTATCGCCCCGCCACTGCGGCCGGGGGCGATGCGGGCACTGGAATCGCTGATGGCCGACGAGGCGGTAGCCCTGGTCGAGGGCGTGCTCAGTCGCCGATCCTTCGACGGCGTGACCGACTTTGCACAGGCTCTGCCTCTGACCGTGGTGCGGTCGTTGGTAGGTCTGCCCGCAATCGGGCAGGAGAACATGCTCCGATGGGGCACGGCATCCTTCGAATCGTTCGGCCCCGACAGCCCCCGGACCCGGGCAGCCATCGACGAAATGGGCCAGGTCGGGGCATTCATCTTTGCCCCCGATCTCGCCGAGCGATGCGACCCGCACGGTTGGGCTGCGGGAGTGTTCGACGCCGCTGCACGGGGTGACATCACCGAGATGCAGGGCCCGAGTTTGCTCCTCGACTACATCAACCCGAGCCTGGACACCACCATCGGCGCAATCAGCCATCTGCTGCGTCTCTTGGCCGACAACCCCGACCAGTGGGATCTGCTCAGGGCTGACCCCGCACTGATCCCGCATGCCATCAACGAAGCCCTCCGAGTCGAATCACCTGTGCGCGGTTTCACTCGGGTCGCCACCGCGGACCATCGGATCGACGAGGTCGCCCTGCCCCGGGGAGCCCGGGTTCTGATGTTGTTCGGGTCCGCCAACCGCGATGAACGCAAATGGACCGACCCCGAACGATTCGACATCACCCGCAAACCATCCGACCACCTTGGATTCGGCTTCGGGATTCATAGCTGCGTGGGGATGAACCTCGCCCGGCTCGAGATGCGCTGCCTACTCGAGGCCATGATCCCCCGCGTTGCGCGCATCGACGTCGACACGGTCACTATGAGCGGCAACCAGGTCCTGCGTGTCATCGAATCCATGAACGCCACCTTTACGCCGGCGACCTGATCGTGAAGCGTCCGCGTAGGGTCGTCCACTGCTCCGCACCGGTGGCGCTCCGTAAAACTAGCCTCTAGCACCGGCTTTGTGTTGGTCCCGGCTGGGATCGAACCAGCGACCTTCCGCGTGTGAAGCACGCGGCAGAGTGTTTTCCCAGCTCAGCCGGGACCGTGTCAACACGCTGAACTGGGGTTTCAACCCGCAAATCGGTTGGCGACTCACCGCCAATGTGTCATGCGTGTGTCACATCGGCGCCCGAGAACAGCCGTCCCCGTTGCCCGCGCTAGTGGGCGTGGCCCAACCGGACGCTCCGGCGGTGGATCATCACCGGGCATTGCCGGCGCGGAAGCTCCCCAGCGGCACATTCATTCTGTCCTCCGTCGCGCGCTAGTCGACTCCGCGGTGGCGGCCGGGATAAGGCTCAGACTCGCGCCAACTGATGTGGCAGTCGCAGTGGAGACACCGTTGCAATCCGGAAAACCAGGGGGGCAGGGCGGTGGCGGGG
>CAMCWJ010000090.1 GCA_945882475.1 Bifidobacterium breve | reverse complement strand
CTCCGGGCACCCCGTCCACCCCGGTGTCTTCGAGGATGTCCCGGCGGTGCCGCACGTCCGACTCGGTCAGGAGGCCGACCTGGTGGTGGTGGCTCCGGCGACGGCGGACCTGCTGGCCCGCGCCGCGGCCGGGCGCGCTGACGACCTGTTGACAGCAACTCTGCTGACCGCTCGCTGCCCGGTGCTGTTTGCCCCGGCCATGCACACCGAGATGTGGCAGCATCCGGCGACGAGCGACAACGTCGCGACCCTGCGTCGGCGCGGCGCGGTCGTCCTCGAGCCCGCTTCCGGGCGACTCACCGGCTCCGACAGCGGCGCCGGGCGACTGCCCGAACCCGACGAGATCGCCACCTTCGCCGAATTGCTGGCCGCGCGGGCCGACGCGCTTCCGCACGACCTCTCCGGAACCCGCATCCTGGTGACGGCCGGCGGGACGCGGGAGGCACTGGACCCGGTGCGTTTCCTTGGCAACCGCAGTTCCGGCAAGCAGGGGTATGCGGTGGCCCGGGTCGCGGCGCAGCGCGGCGCCGAAGTAACCCTGATCGCCGGCAACACCGCGGGTCTGGCCGACCCGGCCGGTGTGCACGTGCTGACGGTGGGCTCCGCGGCCCAGCTGTCGGAGTTGGTCTCTAAGCACGCTCCCGAGGCGCAGGTGCTCGTGATGGCCGCCGCGGTCGCCGACTTCAGGCCCGCCCACGTCGAAACCACCAAGATCAAAAAGACGGCCGACACTGCCGAAGGCCGCAGCGTCGAACTCGTTCGCACCGAGGACGTGCTGGCCGGTGTGGTCCGCCAACGCTCCGACGGGCAACTGCCGAACCTGCGCGCGATCGTCGGGTTCGCCGCCGAGACCGGCGACGACCACGGTGACGTGTTGTTTCATGCGCGGGCGAAGTTGCGCCGTAAGGCCTGCGATCTGCTCGTCGTCAATGCCGTCGGCGACGGCCGGGCGTTCGAGGTCGACAGCAACGACGGTTGGCTGCTGGGCTCCGACGGAACCGAGACCGCCCTCGAGCATGGTTCGAAGACTCTGATGGCCAGCCGTATTGTGGACGCGATCGCCGCGTTCCTGCGGCACCCCAACACCGAAAGGGACTGACCAGCGTGCCTCGAAAGGGATTGACTCCGTGAGCGATAACGGTCGGCTGTTCACCAGTGAGTCGGTGACCGAGGGTCACCCCGACAAGATCTGCGACGCCATCAGCGACTCGGTGCTCGACGCCCTCCTCGAGCAGGATCCGCAATCGCGCGTTGCGGTGGAGACACTGGTCACGACCGGCCAGGTCCATGTCGTTGGCGAGGTGACGACCGCGGCGTACGCCGACATTCCCAAGATCGTGCGCGACCGCATCCTCGACATCGGCTACGACTCCTCCACCAAGGGTTTCGACGGTGCCTCCTGCGGGGTGAACGTCGCGATCGGTGCGCAGTCGCCCGACATCGCCCAGGGTGTGGACACGGCCTACGAGGCTCGGGTCGAGGGCGAACGGGATCCGCTGGACTCCCAGGGCGCCGGCGATCAGGGTTTGATGTTCGGCTACGCGATCCGGGACACCCCGGAGTTGATGCCGTTGCCGATCGCGCTGGCGCACCGGCTGGCGCGGCGGCTGACGGAGGTTCGCAAGAGCGGCGTGTTGCCCTATCTGCGGCCCGATGGCAAGACGCAGGTGACCATCCAGTACGCGGGCACCACACCGATCCGGCTGGACACCGTGGTGCTGTCCACCCAGCACGCCGACGGCATCGACCTCGAGTCCACGCTGGCGCCCGACATTCGGGCCAAGGTCGTTGACTCGGTGCTCGCCGACCTCGCCCACGAGAGCCTGGATGTCTCCGACTTCCGGCTGCTGGTCAATCCGACCGGCAAGTTCGTCCTCGGCGGCCCGATGGGTGATGCCGGACTTACCGGCCGAAAGATCATCGTCGATACCTACGGCGGCTGGGCCCGCCACGGCGGCGGCGCGTTCTCCGGCAAGGATCCCTCCAAGGTCGACCGCTCGGCGGCCTACGCGATGCGCTGGGTGGCCAAGAACGTGGTCGCGGCTGGGCTCGCGGAGAGGGTGGAGGTCCAGGTCGCCTATGCGATCGGAAAAGCTGCGCCGGTGGGCCTGTTCGTCGAGACCTTCGGCAGCGAGACCGTTGATCCGGCCCGCATCGAAAAGGCCATCTCGGCGGTCTTCGACCTGCGGCCCGGCGCGATCATCCGGGACCTGGACCTACTGCGGCCCATCTATGCCCAGACAGCGGCCTATGGCCACTTCGGTCGCACCGATCTGGACCTGCCCTGGGAGCGGCTGGACAAGGTCGAGGACCTGAAGAACTCGGTCTAGCCGATGAACTGGTCGAACGCCCACTGGAATTGCGGGGGCACTACCGCCACGTCGCACTGATTCTGGAGGGTGCCCAGCGGTGCCAGGATCGCCTTGAAGTCGGCATATTCCTGCGGGTTCGAGCTGGCGTAGGCCGCGATGGTGGCCTGTGCCTGCGGCCGTGGTTGCAGCGCGGCGGCCATCAGCATCTTGTTCCCGGCCGGGTTGTTGTTGAGGTAGGCCTGGGCCTGCTTAGTCACCGACGCGACGGTGCTGTCCACGGTGGCGGGGGAGCAATCCGGCGCGGCGGACGCCAGCGGGGCGCCGAAGCCGGCCGCGGCGATGCCGCCAACGATGGCGCCGATGCCGAGACGGGTGCGCCGAGATGTACCGGATGTCATAGCGGTTAGTCCTCCAGATGTGTGCCGAGCCTGCCGAGTCTGTCCATGGTGCCTGTCGCTGCGGACGCCAGCAACGTTACCGATGGTGCAACGCCGCCCGCAGCGCCGCCAATCCCCGGTTGGTGGCCTCAGTGGCGGCCGGCACCACACCGGCGTAGCCCAGATAGCCGTGTACCAGCGCTTTCGCATGGTCCAGCTCGACGTCGACCCCGGCTGCGGCCAGCAGTTCCGCGTACCGGGCGCCGTCGTCGCGCAATGGATCATGTCCCGCGATCGCAATGTAGGCGGGCGCAAGTCCGGTGAGGTCAGCAGCCCGGCCCGGCGCCAGACCGGCGGGTGGGCCGGTCAGGTCGACGTGACCGGCGTACCAGGCGGTGAACGCCACCAGCGCCGCGCTGTCGAGCACCGGGGCGTCGGCGTTCTCGGCGAACGAGGGCAAGGTGGTGTCCCACATCGTCGAGGGGTACCAGAGCAACTGGAACGCCAGCCCCGGACCGCTCCCGGACCGCATCTCGTCGCGGGCCAACTGTGCCACGACGGCCGCCAGGTTTCCGCCCGCCGAGTCGCCGGCGACGGCCATCCGGGTGGGGTCGGCACCGAACTCCCCGCCATTGGCGGCCACCCACCGGGTGGCGGCCCAGGCGTCCTCGACCGCGGCCGGGTAGGGATGCTCGGGAGCCAGTCGGTAGTCGACCGACACCACTACCGATCCGGCGCCGACGGCATGCTCGCGGGCGGTGACGTCATGGGTGTCCAGATCGCCCAGGGCAAAGCCGCCACCGTGGAAGAACATCGTGACCGGGGGTGGCGCGGCCGGGTGAAGGTCGTCGGGCCAGTAGACGCGGACCGGGATCGGTCCGGCGGGCCCGTCGATGTGGTGATCTTCCACTCGCAGGTCGGGATGTAAAGGGCGACGGGGCAATTCGCGCAAGCCGCGCCGGGCGGCTTCGACGCCGTCGCCAACACTTAGCCGAAACGGTACGGCTTCCAGTACTTTCTGCAGGATGGCATCAACGGGTGGCTTGTCTTCGGCTGCGGGCATGCGCCCACGGTACGCAGCCGCGCCGCCTCGGGTGCGGGTCTGGTGGGCGGCGGGAGCAGCCGCGGCGGTGGGCTACGGGATATTCCTAACGTTCTCGGCCCTGCGCCTGCCGGCGGGCGCCGCGCTGACCGGGTTGTTCTGGGTCCAGCCGCTGGCAAAGGCCTCGATGGCGATCCTGCTCGCAATCGCCGCGTCGTCGCATCCGATCGTCCGGGAACGGCGCTGGCTGGTGCCGGCGCTGCTGTTGTCGGCCGTGGGCGATTTCCTTCTGGCCATCCCGTGGTGGCCGCCCGCGTTCGTCTGCGGGCTCGGCGCGTTCCTGGTTGCCCACCTCTGTTACCTGGGCGCGCTGGTCCCGCTGCGAGGGGCTACCGGTTGGGTCCGCAGGGCGGCGGTCGCCGCGGTGGTGATCGCCTGCGCCGCCATGCTCGCCCGGTTCTGGCCGCGGCTCGCCGCCGACGGTATGACCGTGCCGGTGACGGTGTACGTCACGGTGTTGGGGGCGATGGTCTGCGCAGCGCTGCTGGCCCGACTGCCCACCGCATGGACGGCCCTGGGCGCGGTGCTGTTCGCGGTGTCCGACGGAATGATCGGTGTCGGGCGGTTCGTGCTGGGTTCGGCGGCGCTGGAACTGCCTATCTGGTGGGTCTATGCGGCATCGCAGGTGCTCATCACCGCCGGCTTCTTCTTCGGCCGGACGCGCGACTGACTTTCTGTCGGTGGGCGTCCTTACTCTCGGTGACACAGATTCCAACTCACGGGGGAGAGACCATGACCAACACCGACATCACACTCATCGCGGCCCTGCTGGACCGGTCCGGGTCGATGCAGTCCATTGCCGGGGACATCCGCGGCGGGTTCGATGCCTACATCGCCAAGGAGAACACCGGGCCCGGAACCACCCTGGTCACCCTGGCACAGTTCGACCATGAGTACGAGGTCGTCTACCAGAACCTGGACACCGGCACCGTGGGGCCCTTGGTGCTCGAACCGCGTGGCAGGACCGCACTTCTGGACTCGATCGGACGGTTCATCACCGAGGTGGGCGCCGGCCTTGCGGCGCTGCCCGAGAATGACCGGCCCGGAGACGTCACCGTCCTGGTGATGACCGACGGCCTCGAGAACGCCAGCCGGGAATGGACCATCGATGCGGTGCGCGCACTGATCTCCCAACAGGAGACCGGCTATGCGTGGGACTTCGTGTTCCTCGGCGCCAACATGGACGCCGTCGAGGTCGGCACCACCCTTGGGTTCGCTCCGGGCAAGTCGCTGACCTGGGATCCCTCTGAGGAGGGCGTCGACGGGGCTTTCGCGGCCGTGGCGGGCTACAGCGAGCGCAAGCGGTCCCGGGGTGTGGCGCCGGCGGCCTCGATAGTCTTCGAGGATTCCGAGCGCCGCAGGGCGAACAAGAACACGAAGCGGTAGCAGACCGGACGGGAGCCTTGACCACATCCGTCCGGCGCGCCGCCGAACACGAACCCATTGCCCGGGTGCTGCCCATGCTGTCGGTTCCGCACCTGGACCGGGAGTTCGACTACCTGGTCGCCGCGGAGCAGTCCGACGATGCCCAGCCCGGGGTGCGGGTGCGGGTGCGATTCCACGGACGGCTGGTGGACGCGTTCGTGCTCGAGCGTCGTTCCGACACCGACCATGTCGGCAAGCTGGGTTGGCTCGACCGGGTCATCTCCGCCGAACCGGTGTTGACACCGGAGGTGCGCCGATTGGTCGATGCGGTCGCCGCCCGCTACGCCGGCACCCGGCCGGACGTGCTCCGGCTGGCGGTGCCGCCCCGGCACGCCGGTGCGGAGAAGAACCGGGCCACGGCGGCACCAGCACCGGTTCCCGAACCGGTCGACCCGGCGGGATGGGCTGCCTACACCGGCGGTGCCCAGTTCTTGGAGGCTCTGCGCGGTGGCCGCGCGGCCCGAGCGGTGTGGCAGGCGCTGCCCGGCCAGTCGTGGTGTGACCGGCTGGCAGAGGCCGCGGCGGCGGCTGTCAGCGGGGGCTACGGAGTGCTGGCCGTGGTGCCCGACCAGCGTGATGTCGACGCACTCTGGGCGGCCGCGACGGCCCTGATCGACGAGTCCACAGTGGTTGCGCTGGCCGCGGGTCTGGGCCCATCGGCCCGCTACCGGCGGTGGCTCGCGGTACTGCGCGGGCAGGCCCGGATGGTCATCGGCACCCGCAGCGCAGTGTTCGCTCCGGTGCAACGCCTCGGCGTGGTGATGGTGTGGGACGACGGCGACGACAGCCTGGCCGAACCGCGAGCTCCCTACCCGCACGCCCGGGAGGTCGCGATGCTGCGCGCACATCAACTCCGGTGTGGAGCACTGATCGGCGGCTACTCGCGCACCGCCGAGGCCCAGGCGCTGGTGTCGAGCGGGTGGGCGCACGACCTGGTGGCCGCTCGTCCGGTGGTGCGGGCCGCGGCGCCGGGGGTGGTGGCGATCGACGACGAGGGCTACGCCGAGGAGCGCGATGCGGCCGCGCGGACGGCGCGGCTGCCGTCGATGGCGCTGCGGGCCGCCCGGTCGGCGTTGGAACGGGGCACGCCGGTGCTGATTCAGGTTCCCCGGCGGGGATACCTGCCGTCGGTGGCCTGCGGTCGGTGCCGCACCATCGCGCGATGCCGACACTGCATGGGACCGCTGGGCATGTCCGACCGTGACGCCGAGGGCGCGACCTGCCGGTGGTGCGGCCGCGTCGACGCTGCGCTGCGTTGCCGGCGCTGCGGTGGGGACGCCATCCGTGCGGTCGTGGTGGGTGCCCGCCGCACCGCCGAGGAACTCGGCCGGGCATTCCCCGGCACGCCGGTGATCACCTCTGCCGGAGACGCCGTGCGCCCCGCGATCGGCCCCGGGCCGGCTCTGGTGGTGGCCACTCCCGGCGGCGAACCGGATGCGCCGGAGGGCTACGGCGCGGCGCTGCTGCTGGACAGCTGGTCTCAGCTGGGTCGCCAGGATCTGCGCGCGGCGGAGGACACCCTGCGCCGCTGGATGGCCGCCGCCGCGCTGGTGCACTCCCGCGCCGACGGCGGGGTGGTCGCTGTCGTCGCCGAGTCGTCGATCCCCACCGTGCAGGCCCTGATCAAGTGGGACCCGGTGGGCCACGCGGAGGCCGAACTGGCCGCGCGCACGGCGGTCCGGCTGCCACCTGCCGTGCACATCGCGGTGGTGGACGGCGCCGCCGCGTCGGTCACAGCGCTGATCGAGCTGGCCGGCCTGCCGGCCGACGCCGAACTGCTGGGTCCGGTCGAGCTTCCGCCGGGGGTGCGCCGGCCGCCGGGCGTCGCCACCGACGTACCCCCGATCCGCATGCTGGTGCGGGTTCGCCGTGAGGAAGGCCTCGCGCTGGCCGCCGCATTGCGTCAGGCGACCGTCGTGCACAGCGCCCGCCAGGACCATGAGGCGGTCCGCGTCCAGATCGACCCGCTGCACATCGGGTGAGAACCGCCCGGTGAGCATCTAGGCTGGAGGTCCGGCGCTTTCGGGGAGGCCCAGATGAGGTCGTTCGGCCGCAGGCTCGCGTGGCTGATTCCGGTGCTGCTCACTGCCCTCGGACTGCTCTGGCCGGTCGTATTCGGCGGTGTCTCCTCGGGTTCTCCGGCCTCCGACCCGGTCGTGATCTCCACGCTGCGGGCCGAATTCCGCGTCGACGGCGATGGTCTCCTGCAGGCCGACGAAACCATCACGGCCGAGTTCCCAAGCGGGCGCCACGGAATTTTCCGGTTCTGGGACATCGGCAATCCCAACGATTCCCACCTGCGGCAGACCCCCGAAATCCTTGAGGTCTCCCTCGACGGGCAGGCGGTGCCCTACCAGCTGCTGTGGCAGCAGTCTGAGCGGTTCCGGGTGGCCAAGATCGGCGATCCGGACCGCTATCTGATTCCGGGCACCCATGTCTTCCGGATCCGCTACACCGTGCCCGGTGTCCTCGACCCCGGCAGCACCGGAGCGCGCAAGGACTTCGCCTCGAGCACCGGAGACCCGGCGGCGGACTCGGTGTTCTTCTGGAATGTCATCGCTCCGGGGTGGGACAACACCATCGGACGCGCAGAGGTGTCGGTCACCCTGCCCGGGCGGGTGCCCGGGGCGCAGTGTTCGGTCGGCGGGGACGTGGGGCGTGGTTGCGACGGACTGACGATCGACGGCGAGACAGTATCGCTCTCGGCCACGAACCTGCCGCCGCGCACCCCGGTCACGTTGCGAGCCGGTGTCGAGGTGCCAACGCCACCAAGGTCCGAGATCCCGTGGGCGTTGCGCTGGGACCCGGTGCTGGGCCGATCGCCGGCAGTCGCGGCGTGGCTGGCCGGCCTGGTCGCCGCGCTGGGCCTCGGCGGGTTCCTGTGGTGGCGCACCACCGTCGAACCGTCGCCGGGATTCCCCCTGCAATACGCCCCACCAAAGGGCCTCGGGCCGGTGCAGTGCGAGTACATCCGCACCGAGAAGGTTCCCGAACAGGGGCTGACCGCGAGCCTGTTCTATCTTGCCGACCGGGGACTGCTGACGCTTAATCAGGGCGGCACGAAGAAGTGGACCGTCCGCGCGACCGGCGACCCGGGCGGTTGGGCCGCGGTGGATCCGGTCAGCGCCGCGGTCGGATCGGCACTCGGGGTGGATCTTCCCGGTGGGCAATTCGCGGCCAACGGGTCGGTGTCGGCCGGCAAGCGCCTGACAACCGCCAAGGCGAAGATGACCGAAGCCGTCGGCGAGTGGGCGCTGACCGAGAAGTTGATGATCAAACGTCGCGGGGAGTGGTGGCTGCGGTTCGCCAATCTCGCCGCCCTCGCCCTGGCGGTCTGCGGTTTTGTCGGCTGGTTCTTTCCATTCACGCTGTGGGGCTTGCCGTTCGCGGTGTTCTTCCTGATGTCGCTTCCCGCCTGGGGTGCGGGCGTCGGCATCCGCCGCACCCCGGCCGGCCGGCAACTGTGGTCCGAAGCCGGCGGCTTCCACCGGATGTTGGCCACCGACTCCGCGGAGTCGCGCTTCGACTTCGCCGCCCGCAAGGACCTGTACGCCGCCTACGTGCCGTTCGCGGTGGCCGGCGGAGCGGCGGCCCTGTGGGCTGCCAAATACCAGGCCGCCACGGGTCAGGTGCCGTCGCAGCCCGGCTGGTATCACGGCACCTCCGGCAGCGACCCAACCTCGTCATCCTCGGGGGGTGCTAGTTTCGACAGCTTCGAGTCGGCGCTGTCGTCATCCATCGGCGCTTACACCGCTTCGCAGTCATCGTCATCAAGCGGTGGTGGCGGCGGAGGTGGCGGTGGTGGCGGCGGCGGTGGTGGAGGCGGAGGAGGAGGCGGTTCATGGTGAGGCTTCTGCTGATACTCGTGTTGGTCGTCGCGGTGGCGGTGCTGATCGGTTTCGTGCTGGGCTACAACAAACTTCGCGCCGCCGATGTGCGGGCGGATGAAGCGCTCGGCGGCATCGACGTGCAACTCACCCGGCGCGCGTCGCTGATTCCCGGACTGGTCAGCACGGTCGGAAATTTCGCTGCCCACGAGAAGGCTGTCCTGGGCCATGTCGCCGACGCACAGGCCGCGTTGACCGCTGCGACCGCCGGAAAGTCGATCGATCAGCGCGCCTCGGCGGAGCGACAGTTCGACACCGCCGTCGGGCAGGTGTTCGCGCTCGGCCAGACCTATCCGCAGCTGAACTCGTCGGCCAACTTCCTCCATCTGCAGCAGAACCTTGCTGACACCGAAGACAAACTCGCGTTCGCTCGGCAGTACTACAACGACGCCGCGGCCGATGTGAACCGGCTCGCCACCACGATTCCGTGGATGTTCGTCGCCGGGATGGCCGGTGTCTCGCCGCGCGAGTTCTACCAGGTGTCGCCGCG
>CAMCWJ010000089.1 GCA_945882475.1 Bifidobacterium breve | reverse complement strand
CGACCCAGACGGTGACCGTCTGATCTACACCGTCGTCGGCCCGCCGAGCCTGGGCCGGGTCAGCATCGACCAGGCCACCGGTGACTTCACCTACACCCCGGTGGTCGACGTCGCCTCCTACGGCGGCACCGACGCGTTCACCATCTCGGTCAGCGACGAGACAAACTTCCACATCCATGGCCTGCAGGGCCTGCTTGACGCGCCGATCCGGTTGCTGCGCGCCATCCCGTTCGTCGGGTCGCTGCTCTCGGACTACCTGCCGTCGACGACCACGACAGCGACGGTCAAGCTGACCTTCGACGGGGACGGAACGGTGGCCGCGCTGTCATTCCCCGAGGGCTTCCGCTGGGGTGTCTCCACCGCCGGCTTCCAGTCCGAGATGGGCGGCGGCGCACCGTTGGACGTCAACTCCGACTGGTGGCAGTGGCTCCACGACCCGATCAACAAGCTGCTGCTCGGTTGGAAGGGCGGGGTGCCGGAGAACGGCCCCGGCGCATACACCCAGTACGTCACCGACGCCCGGTTGGCCCGCGAGGGCGTCGGCGCCGACACCTTCCGGATGAGTATCGAATGGAGTCGGATCTTCCCCAATTCGACTGAATCGGTGGACGTCTCGAACGGCTTCACCCCGGAGGTGCTGGCGCAGCTCGATGCGATGGCCAATCAGGATGAGGTCGCCCACTACGCCGACCAGCTGGCTGCCATGCACGCAGCCGGGCTTGACCCGATGGTGACAATCAACCACTTCACCCTGCCGCTGTGGGTCCACAACCCCGCCCAAGCGCGCGTCCAGCAACTCCTCGGCCTGACCCCGCAGACCGGCGGCGGCTGGGTCTCCTCGTCCACGGTGACCGAGTTCGAGAAGTACTCGGCCTACCTCGCGTGGAAGTACGGCGATCAGGTCACCAACTGGGTGGTGCTCAACGAACCGGTCAACTCGATGCTGACGTCGTACTTCGCCATCCCGTTCGCGACGAACTTCCCGCCGGCCATGGTCCGGACCGACCTGGTGGCGGTCGGCTTGCGCAACGAGGCGGCCGCCTACTCGAAGTCCTATGACGTCATTCACGAACTCGACCCGGAAGCCCAGGTCGGCTTTGCGCTGAACATGTACACCTGGCGCGGGGGAGATCCGTCCAATCCCCGCGACCAGGAAGCGGCCGCGGACTTCAGCGACTTCTACAACAAGTGGTTCCCCGATGCGGTGATCCGCGGCGAGGTCGACGCCAACTTCGACGGTGTCATCACCGCCGACGAAATCCATCCCGAACTGGCCGGCAAGGCCGACTACTTCGGCGTCAACTACTACAGCCAGGGCATCGTGATCGGCTACGGCGGACTCTCGGTGCCCAGTCTGCCGATCGTCAAGGGCTATCCCGAATTCTCCCCGTTGCTCAACGTGGCCTTCGGCGGTTGCGCGG
This sequence comes from Bifidobacterium breve, assembly GCA_945882475.1. GTDB lineage: Bacteria > Actinomycetota > Actinomycetes > Mycobacteriales > Mycobacteriaceae > Mycobacterium. The sequence goes on along the minus strand of CAMCWJ010000089.1, from coordinate 8,249 downwards.
CGACCGAGTGCAGCGACACCGCGCAGATCATCAATCCGGCCGGCATGCGCGACGTCCTCGACATCGCCGACTCGTATGGAATCCCGCTGTGGGTCACCGAGAGTGGACTCGCCGACGCCGCCGACACCAAGCGCGCCTCATACACCGTTCGGCACCTCGCGGTGATCAACAAGGCGATCGCCGACGGCATGGACATCCGCGGCTACACCGCATGGTCGCTTACCGACAACCTTGAGTGGGTGCTCGGCTACGACCCGCGATACGGCCTGTACTCCTACGACCCGGTCACCCTTGAGCGCACGCCGCGGCCGAGTGTGAGCCTGGTCAAGGACATCTTCACCGGTAATGCGATTTCGGCGGATGTGTTCCGGACCTACGTGAAGGACCCGCGGGTCACCAGCGTATAGACATCGACAGGCTGCTCTGACCGGCGGTGACGGCGCGATCTACTCGCCGTGTTCGCGATGCGCGGCCGAGTGCTTCACCGCACGGCTTCCCAAATGATCGCTGAATAACCGAGGGGGCTTCGGTGATTCCCTGACGGAGAGTCGACTCCTGACGAGTCGCGGGCGGTTCTCCTGGCGCGGCGCGCTCTCCTGCGCGCGAACCGCAACGGATTTAGCGGCGGCCACCATCGGGACTGCATCTCTAGGGGCTGCGGTAGCGGAAGCCAAGGTAGGGGTGGGTGGTCCGTAGGGATCCACCGCTCCGGCGTATACCGGTGGTCCGCCTACCCCGTAAGGCCCCGGTTGTGTCGTGTGGAAGGGTCGGTTCGCTGGATCACCTGTGGCGTAGGCGATTCCGTTATCCCACCCGGTAGGGATGGAAACCAGGAAGTTGATCGCGGTCGTCACCGGGTTGGGCAAGTAGAGATACTGCGCCGGCGTGGGGGAACCCGGATTGATCGTCCGGTCGTAGCCGGCCTCAACGAGAACGCGGAGGCGTGGATCCAGGACCGTGGCAATGAGAGCACCGATGAGTGGCAGCGCCGCTACCGGTCTGAGTAGGGGAATGATGGCGCTTGGGATGAGGTAGTACGTCGAATCCTGGTACTGACCCTGGAGTTCGGGGGTCCCGGGTTGTCCCTCCGGGTGTTCGTAGAAAAACCCCATGAGCGCGTTGAGGTCGCTGAGCAGGTTGAGCGGATTCGTGGGGAAGTCCGCAACCGGGTCGTACTGATGCACCACGTCAACAGTTGTCAGTGGTGTGGGCTCCGGTGAGTTGGTCACTGTGGCGCCGTTGAAGGTGACCCCGAGTATCGGGATGTGAAGACCGACAAACCGCTCCAAGATGCCGCCGTTCGGGCGATTGGGGTTCGACACGAAAACGAAGCTGACCGTGCCGGGTGCCGGCGGATGTGCGATCAGGTAGCTCTTCTCGATACTGGCTATGGTCCCGCTCTGGGAATAGCTAAACACCGTGTACGGCGTGTCGGTCAACTGCTGAAGTGGCCCGGTCGCTGTGTAAGGGGGGTAGGTGACAACACATGGAACACCGCGAAGGCAATTGTCGAGATTCGCGAGCCCGATCGGGACCGACTGGTCAAAGTGGATGTCACTGAGGCCGGTGATCGGCCAGAACTGCGCAGGTGTGTAGACCGCTGCCGGAGAACAACCCGGATTGCCGCCACTGCACAGGCCCGAGGGGCCCACGAAGTTGTTGTAAGCCCAGTCGATGTAAGAGTGGATGTAGGCAGGACTGTCCGGAGGGACGCTCAATGGGTGATCGGTGCCGCCCATGTAGAGCGCGGTTGCGGTGAGGCTTACTCGCGATGCAAACGTTGAGGGGCAAACCACGATCATTGCGGCGGTCAGCAACGCGACCAAGACAGAACGACTGACTTGACGCACAATTCCCCCTGTCTGATCCCCGCAGACGGCTTAAACGTATCCGTCATGGCCGAACAGGTGTCGCGAAAACTTGCCTAAGGGCCTTTAGTCTCTGCAGGCAGGTTGCAAAGGGCCTCTGTAGAGCGTTCAGATGCCCGCCCAAACTCCGGTATCGCGCGTCAATTCACCGGCACATCGAGAATCGCGCGATCCACACCCGCGCCTGGTCCGTCGAAATGCCACCACTCGCCGGAGTAGACCGCGAGTCCGCCTGCCGCCATCGCGGTGCGCAACCGGGCCCGGTTGGCTTGCGCGGCAGCACTAACGCCCTCGGTCGCGTAGGCCGTTGCGCGCGAGGAGAAGTCGTCGAAGCCGGTCCCCATGTCAACTAGCCGCCCCCGCTCGGCGAGGGTGACGTCCACTGACCGCCCGGCTTCGTGGCTGCGGGCGTACGGGCCGGGCTTGGCCACCCAGGCCGGGTCGGGCACCACGGCGAACATCCGAACCTGAACCTCATGCGGGCGGTAGCAGTCCCAGAACACCAGGGTGGATCCCTGCGCTCGCAGTGCGGCGGCCGCGGTGGCAAGACCGGGTGCCAACGACTCGTGCACGAGGCACCGGGCGTCGGCCGGATACAACTGCACGCCGACGAAGTTGTCCGCCGTGGCGTAACGCAGATCCACGATCGCGTCCGGCACCACGGCGCGCACATCGACGAAACCCGCAGCGGCGGCCTGCGGACTGACCGGCGGGACACCGGCGACCGGGGCGGCGTTGACCGGGGCCGCGGAGATCCCGGCGGCGGCAATTGCCATCACGGCGAGAGTGCAGCGCATCCATGCATTGTCGCCTGTAACGAAACCGGCCGGTCATCGGATGGACCGGTAGAGGGTTTTCCCGAACGCGCGGAGGTGGCAGATGGCCGACGGCACGTTTCCGGCTGGGCGGTTCGGAGCTGGGCGGTTCGGAGCTGGGCGGTTTCGAGCGGGCATCTGCCTTCTGGGAGTTTCGCTTGCGACCCTGGCGACCCTGGCGGCTCCGCTAGCCGCCGCCGAGCCCGATTCCCCTGATCCGGCCACGCAGGTCGTTGCCGAATCCGATCCGGCTGTCGTCGCGGCACCTGCGGACGGTGTGCCGCACCTGCCCAGTCCGGACAACCTGCCGCCGGGCACCACCGGGACTCCCGCGGAGGGGTCGAACACCAGCTATCTGCGGTACCTCTGGCAGGCAATCCGCACCCCGGGCATCACGATGAGCGATGCGCTGATCCTGATCGCCCAGCGCCCGATGGATGCGCCGAACCCCTAGCCGATCGGCGCCAGCTTGACGGCCACCTCGTTGCGCCGACGGAACGGGATCGTCCACGGTGGGTCGTAGAACCAGGAGAACGGCTCGCCGTCGGTGGTGAAACCGTTGTCGCGCAGGGTTTTCAGCAATTGATCCGTATGCGATGCGATCGCGTCCAGGGTGGTGGTGCCGGAGTACCTCAGCACTGCGACCGTCTCGGCCGGAACGTTCACCAGCTGCACCCGTTCGTCGTTGGGCACCGGCAACGACTCCAGCGAGTGCTCCGAGGGCATGAAGAACCGGATCACCCATTCGCCCGCTGCTCCGCGGGCGGTGGCCACCGGGGCGGTCATGGCGATCTTCTCGCTCTGCTTCTGGGCCACCGGGGCGGTCATCGCGATCTTGGTCTTCGAGGTGTTGCCGCCGAAGATGTAGCGGGCAAGCCGGCGGAAACCCTCGTTGCGGGCGGCCTCCTCATCGGCCTCGATGGTGGTCTGCGCGGCGACCCGTGGGCCGTAGTTGCGGATTTCGACACCGCCCACGTGGCGGTCGACGGTGAAGGACGGTTCCTCGGTGCCGCTGCGAATCCCGACGATCGAGCCGCCCGCCTCAGCCACCTGGCCGAGGACTTCGGTGATCTTGTTCAACATGGGGACCCCTTCCCGCTCGTTAGTCAACCACTACATCCAGTCAACCACTTTGCGTCGTGGGCGGGTGGGGGCAGACTCCTGAGCTGGCACTTTTCGCGGTGTGGGGGGACCTCTTCATCGCGGTGCCCCGGCAGGTGAGCGCGCGTTAGCGCTCAGAGACGCTGGTTCAGAAGTTCTTGCAGGCGTTGACGGCTCGGCCGATCGGCCCGCCGGAGGCGTTGATGACGTCATCGCTGATGTCAGTCAACTGATTCTTGCCGAGGGCCTGCTCAATGGTGTTGGCTTCCTGCTCACGCTGGCCCGGAGGAAGCGCCAGGAGCACATCAAGGGCCGTGCGCAACTTCTGCTCCGTTTGCGGATCGCTACTGATCTGGCCCCAGATGATGGGGGCGTTAGCCTGCAGCGACGCCATGACCTGCTGCCCAGAACACGTCGTGGTGTTGAGATTGTCAGCCGATGCCGGTCCTGCGAACGCAATGGAAAGACAGGCGACGCCAGCCGCCATACCCAGACTCTTTTTCATGATGCCCATGGCGGGCAACCTAGCAGGTATTGGTGTCGGTTATGAATCGCAACGCCGAAGACCGCCCGCTAGCCGGGCCTGGTCAGCGCCGCATACCGGGCCCGATGGAAGTCGGTGGATCCGAACTCGTATTGCACTGCGGTGAGCCGCTTGAAGTAATGGCCGATCGCCAGTTCTTCGGTCATTCCCATGCCGCCGTGGAGTTGTACGGCGTTTTGTCCGATGAAGCGTGCCGCCCGGCCCACCGTCGTCTTGGCGGCGGAGACCGCGCGCGATCGAGCATGGGGTTCGGCCCCGAGATTGAGCACCGCCAGATACACCGCGGATGCCGCCTGCTCAAGTTCCATGTACATGTCCACCATCCGGTGCTGCAGTACCTGGAAGCCGGCGATCGGCTGGCCGAACTGCTGGCGTTGCTTGCTGTAGTCGACCGTGTCGGCCAGAACCTTGCGCATCGCACCGACAGCCTCCGCGCACACCGCGGCCGCGCCCTCGTCGCGGGCCAGAGCCAGCGACGGCCAGGCATCGGTGTGTAGCAGTGCGGCCGCGGGCAACCGGAGGTTGTCAAAGATCAGATCCGCGGCGCGACGATCGTCGACTGTGCGGTAGCCGTGCACGGTCACACCGGCTGGGGGAGCGGCGGGGTTGAACTCCGTCAGGAACAGCGAAATAGCCTGCGGCTCATCGGAATCACCGGTTCGGGCAACGATCAGCAGGTGGGTGGCTAGCGGGGCGTTCATCACCACGGCCTTGGTGCCGCCCAGCACCCAGTGCTCGCCGTCACGCACCGCGGTGGCGGAGATGGCTTCCCAGTGATCGCCGGAGCCGGGTTCGCCTGCTGCCACGGCGACCACAGCAGATCCCGCAGCCATCTGCTCGAGGACTGCCGCGGCCACCTCGCCGCCGGCCCGCGCCAGCAGGCCGCCGGCGACGATCACCGTGTCGACGAACGGCTCGATCACGAGTGCGCGACCCAGTTCCTCGGCGATCACCATGGCCTCGGCCGGTCCGCCGCCGCTGCCCCCGACGGATTCCGGCAGGGTGGCGCCCAGGATGCCGAGTTCCTCGGCGAATCCGCGCCAGATGTCGGGCTGCCAGCCCGCGCCGGTCTTGGCGGCGGCGCGGCTCTTCTCGAGGTCGTACCGTCCGGCGAGGAATTTGTTCAGGCCGTCGCGCAGGAGGGTCTGTTCCTTGCTGAGTGTGAAGTCCATGGTTTACAGCCCCAGGGTTGCTTTGGCGAGGATATTGCGCTGAATCTCGTTGCTGCCGGCGTAGATCGAGCCGGCACGATCGTTGAAGTAGTGCAATGGCGCCACCGCCTGCCACGGCTCGCCACTGACGTAATCATCGGTTGGCGCAACGAAGTCCGACACCGGCCCGCCCGGCAGCGTTGCGTGCGGTTGGTACACCCGGCCGCGAGGACCGGCCGCTTCCATCGCCAGTTCGGTGATCTCCTGACTCAGTTCGGTGGCCAGGATCTTCAGCATCGAGGAGTCCGCGCCCGGATTGCCGCCGTCGGCCACCACCGACAGCACCCGGTATTCCAGGATTTCAAGCACGTCGGCGCGGATCCGCACATCGGCGAGCTTGGCCGCGAACGCGGGATCATCCAGCAGCGCCCCGCCGGCCGGCCCGGGCTGGCGTGCCGCCGCCTCAGCGATCGACTCCGCCATCACCTGCAGGGCGGGCGCCGCCGCGCCGCCTCCGCGCTCGAACTCCAATAGGTACTTCGCCACCGTCCAGCCGTCATCGATCGCGCCGATCACATTGGTCTTGGGTACCCGCACCGAGTCGAAGAAGATCTGGTTCTGGATCTGCTCCCCGGAGGTCATCACCAGCGGCCGGATCTCGATGCCCGGTGTCGCCATGTCGATGAGCACGAATGTGATGCCGTGCTGCTTCTTCGCCGATCGGGTGGTGCGAACCAGGGCGAAGATCCAATTCGCCTCGCCGGCATGGGTTGTCCAGATCTTGCTGCCCGTGCACACCAGGTCGTCGCCGTCGTCGACGGCGGCCATCGACAGCGCCGCCAGATCCGAGCCGGCTTCGGGTTCGGAGTAGCCCTGGCAGAAGAACACTTCGCCGGTCAGGATGCGCGGCAGGAAGTAGTCCTTCTGCGCGCGCGTGCCGAAGGCGACGATCGCGTGGGCGACCATCTTGATCCCCATCGGCGAGAGCGACGGTGCGTTCGCCAAGGTGGACTCGCGGTTGAAGATGTAGTGCTGGGTGAGCGTCCAGTCGCAGCCGCCGAATTCAACCGGCCAGGCCGGTGCCGCCCAGCCACGCTCGTGCAGGATCGCCTGCCAGGCCATGCTCGCCTCATGATCGGCGTAGACGCTGGTCATCAGTCGACCGGCCCTCCGCAGTTCCGGGGTGAGCTTGGCCTCGAGGAAGGCTCGCACCTCGTCGCGGAACTCGAGATCCCGGTCTGACCAACTCAAGTCCATCCCGCACCCCTATCTGTATGTGTTCGTTGGCAGGGATCATGTGCAACCAGCAGAGCTGGGAGTTGAGTATCCCAGGCTCGCGCCCCGTGTCTCATCTCGGCTCTGCCGAAATCTCGACGGCGATGACCTCGCCGCGATTGATGGATACCCAGTCACGGGCCTGCAGCGTTCTGACCCGGTCATGTCAGCGCTGGTTTGGTTGCCCGCCGGCCGAAATCTCGACGGCGGCACGAGCACTAGAGTCGATGGTCTCGGGGTCAGACGACGGTCCATCGCGCGAGGGTGGTCACGGTCGGATAGTAGAGATCTCGACCCCAGCCGACAGCTGGAAAAACCGCACCCTGGGTCATGCTAGGAATGGCGGCCCGTGCGCGTTCCCGGCCCGACTCGATGTCGATCACCACCACATCGTCGGAGCAGCGGCGGGACATCGCAGCACGCATCCGCGGGTTGGACAGAATTCGGCCGCCACCGCGGCGCGCAAGCCTGCGCAGGCGCGGGGAACGAATCGGGGGAAGCCCGTCGTGGAAGTCATTCAGTACGACTTCACCAGTGTCCGGATACCGGATCATGTGGGTGGCGGTGGCAAAATTGCGCTTCCAGAGGGGCTCCAGTGATCCCTCCGTGAATCGCCAAGCAGCCAGCACGCCATTGGCAGAGTCGTAGCCCAGCGCGATCTTGCGTTGCGGGTCATACAGTGGCGGGTTTGTCGCGCTGCCATAGCCTTGCCCGCAGATGTCGATCGCGTCGTAGTCGGCGGCGTCCGCCAGTGAAGCCCGGAGAAGTTGTATCGGGCTCGGGGCAACCCCGGCGTGCAGCATTGATGTGGTGTACGTGTGTTCGCCGTTGTCGAGAAACCACATCTGCCCATCGTCGATCACAGGGTCCCATCCGTAGCTCTTGCCGGGCCGGGGTCCGTAGCGAAATGACCAGTCCTCGTCGAGTCTCAGTTGCTCGGTTGCCGGATCCCAGACGTATCGGTACGTCGTGGTCTCGCCGACCACGTAGATCGTGTTGCCGTCGCTGGAGAGGCGGGCGATCGATCGTTCGGGCAGCTGAACGTCTGCGCATCGCTGTTCGAGTCGATCGGGGTCCAGCAGGGTCAATCGCGTCCCCAGCGACGTTGCCTGGTGATCGAAGTCCTTAGTCGCGATAGTGCCATCGGCGAGGATCACGAACGAGTTGTACGGGCGCGGCGCAGGCAGCTCACGCCGTGCGATCACCGAACAATCCGGTGCTAGCCGATGACACCACCGGCCAAACACTGTGTACAGGGAGCCGTTGGCGTGTGCCGCCAGTCCGCCCGGCCAGAATGGGCCCGCTGCCAGTTCGGGGGAGCGCTCCACGACCTCTAGTGTTTGCGGGTCGATGCGCTCAACCCAACCAACCACGGGGTCGCTGAACATGTTCGTCCCCACCGTGTGGCGAAGCAGGTACACCTGACCGGGCTCGCGGAGTATGACCATCGTGACCGCGAAAGCGTCGCGACTGGTGACCTCCAACCGCTCGCCCT
>CAMCWJ010000088.1 GCA_945882475.1 Bifidobacterium breve | reverse complement strand
CCGGCCTCGCCATCCTTGCGGATCCGGTGCAGTTCCTCCATGGCGCGGCGGCGGACGTTGCGCACCGATACCTTGGCGTCCTCGCCCTTGCCCTTGGCCTGCTTGACCAAATCGCGACGACGTTCCTCGGTCAGCTGTGGGATCGACACCCGGATGATGTTGCCGTCGTTGGTCGGGTTAACCCCGAGATCGGAGTTGCGGATGGAATCCTCAATGGGTTTGAGCTGAGACGCTTCGTAGGGCTTGATGACCACCATGCGGGCCTCGGGCACGTTGATGCTGCAGATCTGGGTGATGGGGGTCGGCGTGCCGTAATAGTCGATGACGATGCGGGAGAACATCCCGGGATTCGCGCGCCCGGTCCGGATGGACGACAGATCGTCGCGGGCCACCGCGACGGCCTTCTCCATCTTCTCCTCGGCATCGAAGAGAGCCTCTTCAATCACCTTCGCTCCTCCTCATCGCTTCGCGCCGCCGGCTCAATTGACCAGCGTGCCGATCTTCTCACCCGCCACCGCCCGGGCGATATTCCCGTCGGTCAGCAGGTTGAAGACCAGGATCGGCATGCCGTTGTCCATGCACAGGCTGAACGCGGTGGCGTCGGCGACCCGCAAGCCCCGGTCGATGACCTCGCGGTGGCTGATTTCGGTCAGCAGTTCCGCGGTCGGGTTCTCCCGCGGGTCGTCGGTGAAGACACCGTCGACCGCCTTGGCCATCAGCACCACCTCGGCGCCGATCTCCAGTGCGCGCTGCGCAGCGGTGGTGTCAGTGGAGAAGTACGGCAGCCCCATGCCGGCGCCGAAGATCACCACCCGACCCTTCTCCAGGTGGCGGCGGGCCCGCAGAGGGATGTAGGGCTCGGCGACCTGGCCCATGGTGATTGCGGTCTGCACCCGGGTGACAATGCCTTCCTTCTCCAGGAAGTCTTGCAGCGCAAGGCTGTTCATGACGGTGCCGAGCATGCCCATGTAGTCCGACCGGGTGCGCTCCATGCCGCGCTGCTGAAGTTGAGCGCCCCGGAAGAAGTTGCCGCCGCCGATCACCACGGCAACCTGAACCCCGCTGCGCACCACTTCGGCAATCTGGCGGGCCACCTGGGCCACCACATCGGGGTCCAAGCCCACCGATCCGCCGCCGAACATCTCGCCGCCGAGCTTGAGCAGCACCCGCGAGTATTTGGGCCGCGGCCCCTGGTGGGTCCCGTCGGCGTCGGTCGGCTCGCGCATCGGACTCCTCAGGCGTCGGGGCCGCTGGCATGGGGTGCCGTTCCGGCGACCTCCGGAAAAGGCTTCCTCATCCTGCCTCATCAGCAGTCGGCGATTGTGTCCGGGGCTGCGCAGGCCCGCCGCGTCCAGCGGTCGCTGGCGGCAACCTCGGGGCATAGACTGCCCGTTGGCTACGGCGGTCAGGGAAGGGGTGTGCGCAGGATGGCACTTCAGGCCAGGGCTGAGGCGACGCGCAGCCGGATCATCGAGTCGGCGGTCGATCTGTTTGGCGAACTGGGCTATGGCGAGACCGGATTGGCCGACATCCTGGCGCGCGCGAGCGTCAGCAAGGGCGCGTTCTACTACCACTTCGACTCCAAAGAGGCCGTCGCGGAGGCGATCATCGACGACTTCCGCAACCGGTCCCTGGTGGTGGTCCTCGGCAAGATCGGCGAGGCGCCGCCCGATCTTGACGGCGTCATCCAAGCCACCTTCGCGTCCTCGGCGTTCATGCAGACGGACAAAACCGCCAAGGTGGGCAACCAGCTGGTCCAGGCGCTCACACAGATCAGCGGCGCCGGGTCCCGCACGTATGGCGACTGGACCGCGGAGTTCGTCGCGGTGATCGAAAGAGCCATCCAGACCTGCGATCTGCGGGCCGATCTGGATGCCGCCGACGTCGCCGAGACGGTGTGGGCCGGGATGCTGGGCTGCCAACTGCTGTCCTCGGCGATCGGGGACGACCCGTTCGCCCGGCTGGCTCGCACCTGGCGGGTGCTGCTGACTCCGATCGTTGCGGAGGACTCACGTGCCCACTTTCACGACCTGCTGGACCGTCAGGCGCACAGCTACGCCAGCTGATCGACGTCCTGGATCCGCGCCCGGGGCCGGGCCGCCTCAAGCTCATAGGCCAGTTCCAGCAGCCGTCGTTCAGTCCCGATCGGCCCGCCGAACATCATCCCGATCGGCATACCGGCCGAACTCCGCGCCAGCGGCAGCGAGATCGCCGGTTCACCGGTCGCGTTCTGCAGCGGCGTGAAGGCCACCCAGTCGACCAGTCGGTCGATGATCTGCTGGTAATCCGCGGTCGGGTCAAGGTGACCGATGCGCGGGGTCTCGTCGGCCAGCGTCGGGGTCAGCAGGACGTCGTGGTCGCGGTAGAAGCGGTCGGTGACCCGGCGCAGCCGGCTGAGCCGGGTGACGGCCCGCGGCAGCCGGTGCAGGTTGCGGGTTGCGTGTCGATCCAGGCCGAGGGTCAAGTTATCCAGCCGTTCGCGGTCGAACGTCGGCCCGAATGTATGCCGACCCGCACGAACCAGAGCCATGGCCAGCGATGCCCAATAGAGCAGGAAATCATCGGCGAAAGATTCCGGGATCGGGCTGTTGTCGAGGTGATCGACGCGATGACCGAGATCCTCGAGCAGCGCGGCGGTCTCGAGCGTGGCGTCCCGCATCGCCGGACTGCACTCCCGGTCCAGCGATCGGGTCACCACGGCCACCCGCAGCCGCTCGCGACCCGGCCCGGTGACCGCGCCGATGGCGGGCAGCGACCGGTTGCGCCAGATCCGTTCGGCCTCCCGGTAGAACGCCGCGGTATCGCGTACCGACCGGGTCAGCACACCGTCGTTGACCAGGCGAACCGGCATCTGCCGCGACATCTTGTCCAGTGGCAGTCGACCCCGGGACGGCTTGAGGCCGATCAGACCGTTGCACGCCGCGGGGATCCGGATCGATCCGCCGCCGTCGTTGGCGTGCGCGATGGGCACCACACCGGCGGCGACGAAGGCGCCGGATCCCGAGGAGGACGCGCCGGCGGAGTAATCGGTGTCCCACGGGTTGCGGACCGCACCGATGCGCGGATGCTCGGCGGAGGCACTGAAACCGAATTCCGACAGCTGCGTCTTGCCCAGCGGAATCAGTCCGGTGGCCAGAAAGAACCGGGCGAAGTCGCCGTGGCCAGGTTGCGGCCGGGGCGCCCACGCGTCGGTGCCGTTCATCGTCGGCATGCCCTCGACGTCGACGTTGTCCTTGATGAACGTAGGGACTCCGTCGAAGTACCCGCCCACCCGGGCAGCTGAGGCCGCGCGGGTGCGGGCCTGATCGAACGTTGCGTACGCCAAGCCGTTGAGGATCGGGTTCACCGACTCCGCGCGGGCGATCGCAGCGTCGACCAACTCCACTGCGGTGACCCGGCCGGTGCGCAACGCATCGACCATCCCGACGGCGTCGAGATCGGCGAGCGCGTCGTCTCCGAAGGCGTGTATGTGCCTCATGTGGCGGGCCGGGTCAGGCCTGACCCACCTCGAAGCGCGCGAACCGGGTGACGGTCACGCCGGCCTCGTCGAGCAGGGCCTTGACCGACTTCTTGCTGTCCGCCACCGACGGCTGGTCGAGCAGCACGACGTCCTTGAAAAAGCCGGTGACCCGGCCCTCGATGATCTTGGGCAGCGCCTGTTCGGGCTTGCCCTCGGCCTTGGCGGTCTCGTCGGCGATCCGGCGCTCACTGGCGACGAGGTCCTCGGGCACATCCTCGCGGGTGAGGTAACGCGCCTTGAGCGCGGCGATCTGCAGGGCGACCGCGTGCGCGGCCTCCTTGCCTTTCGCGGCATCGCTGGATTCGAATTCGACCAGCACCCCCACCGCGGGCGGCAGGTCGGCGGCCCGCTTGTGCAGATAGGTCTCGACGTGGCCGTCGAAGTACTGCACCCGGCGCAACTCCAGCTTCTCGCCGATCTTGGCGGACAACTCGGCGATGGCCTGCTCGACGGTGCGGTCGCCGATCTTCGCGGCCTTCAGCGCCTCGACGTCGTTCGCCTTGGCTGCCAGCGCCGCATCCACGACTTGCGCTGCCAGCGTTTGGAATTCGGCGTTCTTGGCGACGAAGTCGGTCTCGGAGTTGAGCTCGATCAACGCGCCGTCCTTGGCGGCCACCAGCCCCTCGGCGGTGGCCCGCTCAGCGCGCTTACCGACATCCTTGGCACCCTTGATGCGCAGCGCCTCGACCGCCTTGTCGTAATCGCCATCAGCCTCGGCGAGGGCGTTCTTGCAGTCGAGCATGCCGGCGCCGGTCAACTCGCGCAGGCGCTTGACATCGGCAGCGGTGTAGTTGGCCATCTCAGCCTTCCGTGACGGTGACGGTGACGGATTCATCGGCGACGGGTCCGGCCTCGGTCGGCGCGGACTCGATGGCCGCACTGGCCAGCAGTTCCTGCTCCCACTCGGCCAGCGGTTCGGCCTCGCCTTCAGCCTTGTCCCCACCGACGCCGGAGCGAGCCTTGAGCCCCTCGGCGACCGCCGAGGCGATGACCTTGGTCAGCAGCGCCGCAGCGCGGATCGCATCGTCGTTGCCCGGAATCGGGTAGTCGACCAGATCCGGGTCGCAGTTGGTGTCGAGGATCGCGATGATCGGGATGTTGAGCTTGCGGGCCTCCGCGACGGCGAGATGTTCCTTATTGGTGTCGACCACCCAGATGGCCGACGGCACCTTGTTCATGTCCCGGATGCCGCCGAGGCTGCGCTCGAGCTTGGTCTTCTCCCGGGTCAGCATGAGGATTTCCTTCTTGGTGCGACCCTCAAAACCGCCGGTCTGCTCCATGCTCTCAAGTTCCTTGAGGCGTTGCAGGCGCTTGTGCACGGTCGAGAAGTTGGTCAGCATGCCACCGAGCCACCGCTGGTTGACATACGGCATACCGACCCGGGTCGCCTCATCGGCGATGGACTCCTGGGCCTGGCGCTTGGTCCCGACGAACATCACCGAACCGCCGTGCGCGACAGTTTCCTTCACGAACTCGTAGGCCTTGTCGATGAACGTCAGGGTCTGCTGCAGGTCGATGATGTAGATGCCGTTGCGGTCGGTGAAGATGAACCGCTTCATCTTGGGATTCCAGCGACGGGTTTGATGCCCGAAGTGGGTGCCGCTGTCCAGCAGCTGCTTCATGGTCACGACAGCCATGTCGGCTATTCCTTAGTTGTTGTCGGTTGCCGCCCGGCGACGGGTGTTGCCGGGCCCTGGCGTCCGCTCGCAGCACCGACCCGCGTGAACACGGGACCAACCGGCGATGCGGGCAAAGGTCGGCATGGCGACCTTGCATACAGACGCGCGAAGTCAACCCGCGCAAGCGAGTTGCGGACCTGAGTTTACACGCCGGAGAGGGTGCTCCGATCCACGCTGCCAACCAGTGCACAGGCCGGCGGTGCACAGAGCCCAGCCGATACACAGGCCGGCACCCGCGGGGCGGCAATCCAGGTCGCGGCACGCTGAACTGTGTGCATGCGGTTTCCTACGGCACTAATCGTTGTGTGGGTCGCCTGCGCGGGGGTGGCCAGCGCCGAGGCCGACCGGCTGACGTGGCCGCTTCGGCCCGGCACACCGGTGCTGACCCGGCCGTTCGACGCTCCGCGACCGAATTGGCAGCGCGGGCACCGCGGTGTCGACCTGGCCGGCGCCCCCGGACAGCCGGTCTATGCCGCCGGTCCCGGCATGGTGGTGTTCGCGGGGTCGCTGGCCGGACGGCCGGTGGTCTCGATAGCCCATCCCGGCGGGCTGCGGACCAGCTACGAGCCGGTGCAGGCGGTCGTGCGGCCCGGATACCTCGTCGATGCCGGCACCCCGCTGGGCCGACTGGCGGCCGGCCATCCGGGCTGCCCGGCGGCAGCCTGCCTGCACTGGGGTGCGATGTGGGGTCCGGCGGCGCGAGCCGACTACGTCGACCCGCTCGGGCTGCTCGCGACGACGCCGATACGCCTCAAACCGTCGGGGCGAGCCTAGGCCCGCGGATGCGCCTGGTCGTGCACCGCACGTAACCGCGCGACCGTGACATGGGTGTAAAGCTGGGTGGTAGCCAGGCTGGTGTGGCCCAGGAGTTCCTGCACCACCCGCAGGTCGGCACCGCCTTCGAGCAGGTGGGTGGCCGCACTGTGGCGCAGCCCGTGCGGCCCGATGTCCGGGGCGCCGCCGACGGCCGAGACGGTCTGATGCACCACGGTGCGGGCCTGACGCGGGTCGAGTCGCCGCCCGCGTGGTCCGAGCAGCAGCGCGGGGCCGGACCCGGAATTCACCAGCGTCGGGCGGCCGTCGGTCAGCCAGGCATTCAGTGCACCGAGGGCGGGGCCGCCGAAGGGGACGGTGCGTTGCTTGTTGCCCTTGCCCAACACCCGCAGCAGCCGACGGCCGGTATCGACGTCGTCGATGTCCAGGCCGCACAGCTCACTGACCCGGATGCCGGTGGCGTAGAGCATCTCGACGATCAGCCTGTCCCGCAGGGCCAGCGGATCGCCCTGTTCGGCGCCGAGACCGGCCGCGTCCATCGCCGCCTGTGCCTGGTCCTGACGAAGCACCGCCGGGAGGGTCCGGTGGGCTTTGGGAACCTGCAGCCGAGCCGCCGGGTCGTCTGCCAGCAGCCCGCGCCGGGTAGCCCAGGCGGTGAAGGTCTTGACCGCTGAGGTCCGGCGCGCCAGCGTGGTGCGGGCGGCACCGGCGGCGGCCTGGGCGGCCAGCCACGCGCGCAGTGTCGGAACACTCAGCGCATCCAAGCCGGCTCCGGGCATCCGGGCATCAAGGAATGCGAACAGCGACCGCAGATCGGCCCCATAGGCCCGGCGGGTGTGCTCGGAGCGTCCACGTTCCAGCGCAAGATGTTCGGCGTACTCCTCGAGGATCGCCGCGTACCGGTCCGGACCGTCCACCATCCCACCGTCGCAGACACCCGGCGGCCCGCAGGCCATCCGGGCGGGTGTGTCGGTGACGCAGACGTATCAATTGGGCAACTACGCGACTAGGCAGATCTGCTGCGGGCAGGCTTACGTACCAGCCGCCACCTCCCTTCGTGACGCTCGATGAGTCCGGCGATCTCGAGCATTGCCAACGGACCCAGGACCTCGGTTGCCGGCAGACCGGATGCGACGGCGATCTCGTCGGGGGTGCGGGCGCCGCGGCCCGGCAGTGCTTCGTACACCCGGCGTTCGATATCGGTCAGTGCGTCCAACACATCTGCCGGACGCGGCTGCTCATCGGCGAATTCACCTGCACGCCCTATGATTTCGCGAACTTCGTCAGCTCTGGTGACAAGTTCGGCACCGGCTTGCAACAGAATGTGACAGCCCGTCGAGGCCGCCGAGGTGATGGGCCCGGGAACCGCGCAGACGACCCGACCGAGGGCGCGCGCCCAGGCAGCGGTACTGGCGGCACCACTGCGGATGCCTGCCTCGACCACCACGGTGGCACCCGACAACGCGGCCACCAGTCGGTTGCGGGTCAGGAAACGGTGCCGCGCCGGGCGCACGCCGGGTGGGTACTCACTAACCAGCAGACCGTGTGTTGCGACGCGGTGCAGCAGTGCGGAGTGCCCGGCCGGATATAGGACGTCGACTCCCCCGGCGAGAACCGCCACCGTGACTCCGTCGGCGGCCAGTGCAGCGCGATGGGCAGCTCCGTCGATGCCATAGGCCCCGCCGGAGACGACCGCGACATCATGCTCGGCCAGACCTGCAGACAGGTCGGCCGCGACATGCTCGCCGTAGGCGGTGCACGCCCGTGTTCCCACGATGGCCACCGCGCGTTCGGCTACGTCATCGAGTCGCAGTGGACCGATCACCCACAGTGCCAGAGGCGCGCAACCCTGCGGCTTGGCACGCACCGGAGCACCGGTGAATGCCGCGAACGCGAGTCCCGGCCACTCATCGTCATCGGGTGTGACCAGCCGGCCCCCGCGCCGGTGCAGCAACTCCAGATCCTCGGCGGCACAGTCGATATCGCGGCGAGCGATTGTTCGCCGGGCAAGATCATCCCCCACCGCGCCACGCCCGATCCGGTCGGCCGCCTCCACCGGACCGAAGCGCGTGACCAACGCGGCAAGCTCCGAACACGGTGCCTCTAGGACCCTGGACAGGTAGGCCCAGGCCGACAGTTCGCGCGAGGCGCTCACGGTGTGACCTCCGTCTGCCGGAAACTCAGCGCCACCGAGACGTCGTTGACCTCCGGTGTGGTGCGGCCGGCCAAGTCGGCCAAGGTCCACGCGACTCGCAACGACCGATCGACGCCGCGGATACTGATCAACCCGCGTTCCAATGATGTTTTCAGCGGAGCCATCACCGGCGCACTCAGGCGGAAGCGGCGGCGCAGTACCGCGCCGGTGACCTCAGCGTTGGTGGCGAATCCGTGCTTGCGCCAGCGTTCGGCGGCGGCCAAGCGGGCTTGGGCCACCCGTGCCCGGACCTGCTCGCTGCTCTCGGCCGCCTCGGCCGCAAAGGCCCCGGCGCGCACGTTGTACATCGGCACCCGCAGGTCCACCCGGTCAAGCAGTGGCCCGGACAGCTTGCCGAGATAGCGGCGCTTCTGCAGCGACGTGCAGATGCAGTCCGTCGGATCGGTGCGCGCACACGGACATGGGTTGGCGGCCAGTACCAGCTGGAACCGCGCCGGGTAGCGCACCACACCGTCGCGGCGCGCGAGTCGGATCTCGCCGTCCTCCAGCGGGGTTCGCAGCGCCTCCAACGCGCTGATCCTGATCTCAGCACACTCGTCGAGGAAGAGCACCCCACGATGGGCCCGGCTGATCGCGCCGGGCTTGGCCAGGCCGGAGCCGCCGCCGACCAGCGCCGCCACGCTCGAGGAGTGGTGCGGCGCGATCAGCGGCGGCCTGGTGACCAATGGCGTGTGCTCCGATAGCAGCCCGGCCACTGAGTGGATGGCCGTCACCTCCAGCGCCTCACTCTCGGTCAGATCAGGCAAAAGCCCCGGGAGTCGTTGAGCCAGCATGGTTTTGCCCACTCCCGGCGGTCCGGTGAGCATCAGATGGTGGGCACCGGCAGCTGCCACCTCAACGGCGAACCGGGCCTGCGACTGGCCCACGATATCGGCGAGATCAGCGATCGAGTGATCATCGGGCGGAGGCGTCGGCACCCGACCGTCCAACGAACCACCATCGAGCCACTGCTGAAGGTTGCGCAGTGTGCGCGCGCCGAGTACCTCGATGCCGTCCACCAGGCTTGCCTCGGCCAGGTTGCCGATCGGAACCACGATGGCCGGCCACCCCTGTGCCTTGGCCGCCAACACTGCGGGCAGCACGCCACGCACCGGCCGGATCCGGCCGTCAAGAGCCAACTCGCCGAGCAGCACCGTCTTTTCCAGCCGGTCCCAGGGTTTCTTCCGCTCGGCCGAGAGCACCGAGCACGCCAGCGCGATGTCGTACAGCGACCCCGTCTTGGGCAGGGTGGCCGGTGAGAGCGCCAGAGTCAGCCGCGACATCGGCCAGGTGTTGCCGCAGTTGGTGATCGCCGCACGGACCCGGTCCCGGGACTCCTGGAGCGCGGCGTCGGGCAGTCCGACCAGATGCACGCCGGGCAGTCCCGAGGTGATGTCGGCTTCGATCTCCACGATGTCCCCGTCGAGGCCCCGGACCGCGACCGAGAACGCGCGGCCGAGCGCCATCAGCTCACTCCCCGCAGGTGCATCACCTCAGGAGTGCGGCACCGGCCGACGCGCACTCCGATGACGTCGATACGGATCTGCGGCCAGCGCACGTCCTGCTCGGCCAGCCATATACCGGCCAGCCGCCGGACGCGGCGGACCTTCTGCGGGGTGACCG
>CAMCWJ010000087.1 GCA_945882475.1 Bifidobacterium breve | reverse complement strand
GCTTTCACAGTGTTCTCTTAGAGATGTGATTGCGTTCCTCGCGCCCGGTCAGGGGTCGCAAACCCCCGGCATGCTCGCAGACTGGCTTGAGCTGCCCGGTGCCGCCGATCAGATGGCGCGATGGTCGCAGGTCAGCGGGCTGGATCTGGTCCGGCTGGGCACCACGGCCGGCGACGAGGAGATCACCGACACCGCCATCACCCAGCCCCTCGTCGTGGCGACGACCCTGCTGGCCCACGGCGAACTGGCCAAACGCGGTCTACCGGCCGCCGCCGACACCGTCGTCGCAGGGCACTCGGTCGGCGAGATCGCGGCCTACGCCATCGCCGGGGTGATCTCCGCCGACGACGCGGTCCACCTCGCCGCCGTGCGGGGCGCTGAGATGGCCAAGGCCTGCGCGCTCG
Source organism: Bifidobacterium breve (assembly GCA_945882475.1). GTDB lineage: Bacteria > Actinomycetota > Actinomycetes > Mycobacteriales > Mycobacteriaceae > Mycobacterium. The sequence continues at coordinate 9,416 of CAMCWJ010000087.1, read as the reverse complement.
AACCCACCGGCATGGCGGCAGTCCTCGGTGGTGAAGAAGCCGAGGTGCTGGCCCGACTCGAGGCACTCGAACTCATCCCGGCTAACCGCAACGCCGCAGGCCAGATCGTCGCCGCCGGCGCGGTGGCGGCCCTGGAGAAACTCGCCGAAGACCCGCCGGCCAAGGCCCGGGTACGCCGACTGGCCACCGCCGGGGCATTCCACACGCACTTCATGGCCCCGGCCCTGACGGCCTACGCCGCGGCGGCTGCCGAGATCGCCGCCGCCGACCCCGCCACCACCCTGCTGTCCAACGTCGACGGCCGGCCGGTGTCCTCGGGCGCCGATGCCATGGAGAAACTCGTCGCGCAGTTGACCCGCCCGGTGCGGTGGGACCTGTGCAACGACACCCTGCGAACGCTCGACACCACGGCGATCGTCGAGTTCCCCCCGGCGGGCGCTCTGACCGGGATCGCCAAACGAGAACTTCGGGGCGTTGCGACGCACGCCGTCAAGACACCCGCAGACCTGGACGGCCTGGTCGGGATGTAACCCCGGCACTGCCCTGTAGGACAACTCCATAGATGCACGATGCACCACCCGCTAGAACCACCAATGACGAAGTAACACAACCGATTACGAAGGGAGCCACACTGTGGCCGCCAGCCAGGAAGAAATCATCTCCGGTCTCGCCGAGATCATCGAGGAGGTCACCGGTATCGAGCCCTCCGAGGTGACCCCGGAGAAGTCCTTCGTCGACGACCTCGACATCGACTCGCTGTCGATGGTGGAGATCGCCGTACAGACCGAGGACAAGTACGGCGTGAAGATCCCCGACGAGGACCTGGCCAGCCTTCGCACCGTCGGCGACGTCGTCGCCTACATCCAGAAGCTGGAAGCCGAGAACCCCGAGGCGGCTGCGGCCCTGCGCGAGAAGTTCGGCGACCAGTGAGTAAGCCTTCCACTGCTAACGGCGGTTTCCCGAACGTCGTGGTGACAGCCGTCGAGGCGACCACGGCGCTCGGTGCTGACATCGACAGCACGTGGAAGGCCCTGTTGGCCGGCGAGAGCGGAATCCGGGTCCTCGAGGATGACTTCGTCACCAAGTGGGACCTGCCGGTGCGGATCGGCGGACATCTCATCGATCCGATCGACGACCACATGGGCCGGTTGGACCTGCGACGGATGTCCTACGTCCAGCGCATGTCGAAATACCTCGGCCGCAAGATGTGGGACTCCATCGGCGCGCCCGAGGTGGATCCGAACCGCTTAGGGGTAGTCATCGGCACCGGCCTGGGTGGCGGCGAGAAAATCGTCGAGACCTATGACGTCATGAATGAGGGCGGCATCCGCAAGGTTTCTCCGCTCGCGGTGCAGATGATCATGCCCAACGGCGCGGCAGCGGTCGTCGGCCTCGATCTCGGGGCGCGCGCCGGGGTCATCACCCCGGTGTCGGCCTGTTCGTCGGGGTCGGAGGCCATCGCCCACGCCTGGCGGCAGATCGTCATGGGCGATGCCGACATCGTGGTCTGCGGCGGCGTCGAGGGCACAATCGAGGCCTTGCCGATCGCGGCGTTCTCGATGATGCGCGCGATGTCCACCCGCAACGAGGATCCGGCCGCCGCCTCTCGTCCCTTCGACAAGGACCGCGACGGATTCGTCTTCGGCGAAGCCGGGGCGATGATGGTGATCGAGACGGAGGAGCACGCCAAGGCGCGCGGCGCCAAGCCCCTGGCCCGACTGCTGGGGGCCGGCATCACCTCGGACGCGTTCCACATGGTGGCTCCGGCGTCGGACGGCCTGCGGGCCGGCCAGGCCATGAAGCGGGCGATGGAGTTGGCGGGCTTGTCGCCCAAGGACATCGATCACGTCAACGCCCATGCCACATCGACGTCCATCGGCGACGTCGCCGAGGCGTGCGCCATCCGGGTTGCCGGTGTGGAACACGCACCGGTGTATGCGCCGAAGTCGGCGCTGGGTCACTCGATCGGCGCGGTCGGTGCGCTGGAGTCGATCCTGACGGTGCTGACCCTGCGCGACGGCGTCATCCCGCCCACGCTGAACTACGAGACGCCCGATCCCGAGATCGATCTGGATGTCGTCGCGGGCGAACCACGGCACGGCGAGTACAAGTACGCGATCAACAACTCGTTCGGGTTCGGCGGACACAACGTGGCCCTGGCATTCGGGCGCTACTGATCCAGGAAGGACCGCACGGGTTTCGATGGCACCGCTGACAACGGGCAACGGTCTGCCCAACGTGGTCGTCACTGGCATCGCCATGACGACCGCTCTCGCGACCGACGCTGAGAACACCTGGAAGAAGCTCCTCGACGGCCAGTCCGGGATCCGCACTTTGGAAGATCCCTTCATCGAGGAGTACGACCTGCCGGTGCGCATCGGCGGACACCTGCTGGAGGACTTCGAGTCCGATCTGGATCGGGTGGAGAAGCGACGGCTGTCTTATCTGCAAAAGATGTCGACGGTGCTGGGCCGGCGGGTCTGGCAGAACGCCGGCTCACCCGAGGTGGACACCCGACGGCTGCTGGTGTCCATCGGGACCGGTTTGGGTTCTTCCGAGGAGTTGGTGTTCGCCTACGACGGCCTGCGATCCAAGGGGTTGCGAGCCGTCTCACCGCTGGTCGTGCAGATGTTCATGCCGAACGGCCCGGCCGCCGTGGTCGGGCTCGATCTGGGCGCCAAAGCCGGTGTGTGCACACCGGTTTCGGCGTGTGCGTCAGGCTCGGAGGCGATCGCCAACGCGTGGCGCAATATCGTCTACGGCGAGGCCGACATCGCGGTGTGCGGCGGCGTGGAGACCAAGATCGAGGCGGTGCCGATCGCCGCGTTCGCCCAGATGCGCATCGTGCTGTCGAACACCAATGACGACCCGGCCGGCGCCTGCCGACCGTTCGACGTCGACCGCAACGGATTCGTCTTCGGTGAGGCCGCCGCGTTGATGGTCATCGAGACCGAGGAACACGCCAAGGCCCGCGGCGCCACCATCCTGGCCCGCATCATGGGCGCCTCGGTCACCTCCGACGGCCACCACATCGTGGCACCGGACCCCGACGGCGTGCAGGCCGGCCAGGCCATCACCCGGGCGGTGCAACTGGCCGGGCTGCAACCGAGTGACATCGACCATGTCAACGCCCACGCAACGGGCACCAACGTCGGCGACGTCGCCGAAGGTAAAGCGATCAACAATGCGCTGGGCGGCCACCGCCCGGCCGTCTACGCACCCAAGTCGGCGCTGGGACACTCGGTGGGCGCCGTCGGCGCGGTGGAGTCCATCCTCACCGTGCTGGCCCTGCGGGACGGGGTCATCCCGCCGACGCGCAACCTGCGCAACCTCGACCCGGAGATCGACCTCGACGTGGTGGCCGGAGAGCCCCGCACCGGTGACTACCGGTACGCCGTGAACAACTCATTCGGATTCGGCGGACACAACGTCGCTATCGCGTTCGGAAAGTACTGACCACGAAGCGCCTGCGGGCGCGAGGAGGTTTGGATGACGACCATGGCCCCTGAGGCAGTGGGTGAATCGCTCGACCCCCGTGACCCGTTGCAGCGGCTGCGCACCTTCTTCGACGATGACAGCGTCGAATTGCTGCACGAGCGCGACCAATCCGGAGTGCTCGCCGCGGCCGGCACCGTCAAGGGCGTGCGGACCATCGCGTTCTGCACCGACGGCACCGTCATGGGCGGCGCGATGGGCGTCGAGGGCTGTCGCCATATCGTCAACGCATACGACACCGCCATCGAGGAGCAGAGCCCGATCGTGGGCATCTGGCATTCCGGCGGCGCGCGACTGGCCGAGGGTGTGCGGGCACTGCACGCGGTGGGCCTTGTTTTCGAGGCCATGATCCGGGCCTCGGGCCACATCCCACAGATTTCGGTCGTCGTGGGCTTCGCCGCCGGCGGCGCCGCATACGGCCCGGCGCTGACCGACGTCGTCATCATGGCTCCGGAAGGCCGGGTCTTCGTGACCGGTCCCGACATCGTGCGCAGCGTCACCGGCGAGGACGTCGACATGCAGTCGCTCGGCGGCCCCGAGACCCACCACAAGAAGTCCGGGGTGTGCCACATCGTCGCCGACGACGAACTCGACGCCTACGCCCGTGGCCGACGGCTCGTCGAATACTTCTGCCAGCAGGGACATTTCGACCGCGCCAAGGCCGAGGCCGGCGACGTCGACCTACACGCCCTGCTGCCGGAGTCGCCGCGGCGGGCCTACGACGTGCATCCCCTCGTCGCGGCACTGCTTGACTCAGACGCACCGTTTGAGGAGTTCCAGTCCAAGTGGGCGCCGTCGATGGTGATCGGCCTGGGCCGGCTTTCTGGTCGAACCGTTGGCGTGCTGGCCAATAATCCGTTACGCCTGGGCGGCTGCCTGAACTCCGAAAGTGCCGAGAAGGCAGCACGTTTCGTGCGGTTGTGCAATGCGTTCGGCATTCCGCTGGTGGTCATCGTCGACGTGCCCGGCTACCTGCCGGGCGTGGATCAGGAGTGGGGCGGGGTGGTACGCCGCGGCGCGAAGTTGCTGCACGCCTTCGGCGAGGCCACCGTCCCCCGCGTGACCCTGGTGACCCGCAAGATCTACGGCGGGGCCTACATCGCGATGAACTCCCGCTCGCTTGGCGCGACGAAGGTATTCGCCTGGCCGGACGCCGAGGTCGCAGTGATGGGCGCCAAGGCCGCCGTCGGCATCCTGCACAAGCGCACGCTGGCCGCCGCACCCGACGACGAGCGGGAGGCCCTGCACGAGGAGTTGGCGCTCGAGCACGAGCGCATCGCCGGCGGCGTGGACAGCGCGATCGAGATCGGCGTGGTCGACGAGAAAATCGACCCCGCCCATACCCGCAGCATGCTCACCCAGGCGCTTGCCGAGGCCCCGAACCAGCGCGGCCGCCACAAGAACATCCCGCTGTAGCGGGACCGCGCTTCGGCGTCATCGGGCGAGGGTCAAGAACTCCCTCGCGGCCTCTACCGCGCGCTCGCGGTCCGCAGCCACCAGGCCGATGCGCGTACGACGGTCCAGGATGTCGTCGGAATCGAGCGCACACTCGTGGGTCACGGCGAATTCAAACTCCGCGCGCGTGACGTCGATGCCCTCGGCCACCGGATCCGTCGGCCGGTCGCAGCGCGCGGAGGCGATGACAGCCGGGGACTCCGCACCGTAGCGGGCCAGCAGCGACGCCGGAATCCGTGCGCTGTCCCGCAGCGCAGTGCCAGGATTCGCCGGGGCGCCGACCAGGGGCAGATCGCGGGTGCGGCACGGCTGCGCAGTGAGCCCGCGGGCGGCGGTGGCGCGGTCCACCACGTCCTGGGCCATGTACCGGTACTCGGTGAGCTTGCCTCCGACGACGCTGAACATCCCGGAGTCCGACTCCAGCACCGCGTGGTCGCGGGAGAGATCGGCGGTTGACCCCGAACCGCTGTCGATCAGCGGCCGCAGACCGGCGTAGGCGCCGATAACGTCGGTGGTACCCAGTTCCGTCTGCAGTGCGGTGTTGACGGTGTCCAACAAGAAGGTGACCTCGGCCGGCGTCGGCTCCGGGACGTCGGGGATCGGGCCGGGGGCCTCCTCGTCGGTCAATCCAAGATAGACCCGGCCGAGTTGCGCGGGCAACGCGAAGATGAACCGGTTGGTCTCCCCCGGGATCGGAATCGTCAGTGCCGCAGTCGGATTGCCGAACGAGGCGGCATCGAGCACCAAATGGGTGCCGCGGCTGGGCCGCAGCCGAATCGAGGGGTCCACTTCGGCGGCCCAGACACCGGTCGCGTTGATCACCACCCGCGCCGCGAGTTCCAGGGTCTGCCCGGTCAATTCGTCGGTGAAGCGAACCGAGGTTCCGGTGGCCGACGAGACAGCCGTTCGGGTGAGGATCCGGGCGCCGTGCTGGGCGGCGGTGCGCGCCACCGCCACCACCAGTCGCGCGTCGTCGATCAACTGTCCGTCGTAGGCCAGCAGTGCGCCGTCGAGTCCGTCGCGGCGCACCGTCGGCGCCAGCTGAACCGCCCGCTGGGCGCTGATCCGGCGTGGCCTTGGCAGCACCGAGGACGGGGTTCCGGCCAGCGCGCGTAGCGCATCACCGGCTAGGAACCCGGTTCGCACCAGCGCCCGCTGGGACCGGCTCATCGACGGCAGCAATGGCACCAGTTGCGGCATCGCCCGGACCAGATGCGGCGCGGTGCGGCCCATCAGGATGCCGCGCTCGACCGAACTGCGCCGGGCGATGCCAAAGTTGCCGCTGGCCAGGTAGCGCAAACCGCCATGGGCCAGCTTGGAGCTCCAGCGGCTGGTGCCGAATCCGAGGTCGTGCTTCTCCAGCAGTGCAACCGACAGTCCGCGGCTGGCAGCGTCGAGTGCGATGCCGACGCCGGTGATGCCGCCGCCGATGACGACGACGTCCAGTGCGCCACCGTCGCCCAGTGCAGCCAATTCGGCGGTGCGGCGCGCCGCGCTCAGGTCGGAGTTCATGGGCACAGGTATCCGTTCAATGCGTGGGCGAGTTCGACGCCGAGCGCGTCGGCATCCAGGATGGGCTCGACGATCGGTCCGGACTGAATCGCCGACTGGGTGATCAGCAGCACCGTGGCAGCCAACCGCCGGGGATCGGCGGACCGAACGCTGTTGTCCACCTGTGCTTTCCGCAACTCGTCGGCGAGCACGTCGATGAGGATCTGCTGGCTGGTCCCCAGCCGGCCGGCGATATAGACCATTGCTAACTCCGGCGCCGAGCGCAGCACGGCGAGAATCAACTCGTCGTTGCGCAGCCGCCGGGCCACCGCGGTGATCCGGGCCACCAGTGCTGTTCGGCCGGTACCGCGGGCGGGTGTCTCAAGCCAGGCACTTGTAATGCGGTCGGTCAGCAGAGCAGACAGGATGCTCCGGGTGTCCGGCCAGCGCCGGTACACCGTCGGCCGGCTCACCCCGGCTCGGCGGGCGATCTCGGCCAGAGTGACCCGTTGTACGCCGAAGTCGCGGACGCAACTGGCGGCGGCCGCCAGGATCCGGTCGCCGACGTCCACGGAGACGTTACTGATTGACAACACCTGTAATACTGTAAACCATGGTCGACACCGACAGCGCACACCGTTTGTCACCCCCGATGGCATGGGACGCCTGGGGCGATCCGGGGCTGGCCAAACCACTGTCCGCCGGCATCCGCACCCTGCTCGAACAGGCCCTCGGGGTAACCGGCACCGACATCACCGCACCCGGTGTCGACGACGTGCAGTTGACCCCGAGTGCCCTGTCCCCCGATCACCACGTCGCCCTGGCTGCCATCGTCGGCGACGGCCACCTGCGCACCGGAGACCGCGATCGGCTTCTGCACGCGGGCGGTAAATCAACGCTGGACCTGTTGCGACGCAAACAGATTCAGCAGGATGCACCCGATGCGGTAGTGCTCCCCGGTGGCGAGGACGAGGTGGCATCCGTTCTGGACTACTGCTCGCGGCACCGGATAGCGGTGGTGCCGTTCGGCGGTGGTACCAGCGTGGTTGGCGGACTGGATCCGATCCGGGACGGGTTCGAGGCCGTCATTACGCTGGATCTGCGTCGCTTCGCCGCCCTGCACTGGCTCGACGAGATCTCCGGCGAGGCCGAACTCGGTGCCGGGGTCACCGGCCCCGAAGCCGAACGCCTCCTCGGCGAGCGCGGCTTCTCCCTGGGCCACTTCCCACAAAGCTTCCGCTTCGCCAGCCTCGGCGGCTTCGCCGCCACCCGGTCCTCCGGCCAGAACTCCGCCGGCTACGGACGGTTCAACGACATGCTGCGCGGCATGCGGGTGGTGACTCCCGTCGGAGTGCTCGACGTCGGCGGCGCCCCCGCCTCGGCCGCGGGTCCGGACCTGCGTGAGGTGTTCGCCGGATCCGAAGGTGTGTTCGGAATCATCACCCGGGTGCGGGTGCGTGTTCATCCGGTGCCTGAGGCGGTGCGTTACGAGGCGTGGTCGTTCCCGGATTTCGGCACCGGAGCCGACGCGCTGCGCACGGTGATTCAGACCGGTACTGGCCCCACCGTTCTGCGGTTGTCCGACGAGGTCGAGACGGGCATCAATCTGGCGACCACCGATCACATCGGCGAGAGCAGCGTCACCGGCGGCTGCCTGGCGATCACGCTGTTCGAGGGGACCCCCGCCCACGCCGAGAGCCGCCATGCCGAGACCCGCGCCGTGCTGATCGCCTGCGGCGGGACGTCGCTGGGCGAGGGCCCCGTGAAGGCATGGGAGCACGGCCGTTTCGACGCCCCCTACCTGCGTGATGCACTGCTCTCGGCGGGCGCGCTGTGCGAGACGTTGGAGACCGCGACGACGTGGTCGAATCTGCCGGTTCTCAAGGCCGCCGTCACCGAGGCCCTGACGACGGCTCTGACCGAAAGCGGCACCGCGGCTCTGGTCATGTGTCACATTTCGCACGTCTACCCCACTGGGGCTTCGCTGTACTTCACCGTCGTCGCCGGCCAGCGAGGCGACGCCGCCGCGCAGTGGAACGCCGCCAAGTCCGCTGCGGCGCGAGCCATCGTCGACAACGGCGGCACCATCACCCACCACCATGCCGTCGGCGCCGATCATCGCCCGTGGATGACCGATGAGATCGGCGATCTCGGCGTAGCCGTGCTGCGCGCAGTCAAGCAGACCCTCGATCCGGCGGGAATCCTCCACCCGGGCAAGCTCATTCCATGACCAAGATCGGCCGCATCACGCTGCTGACGAACCCGATGGCGGGTCACGGCAACGCCCCGCACGCGGCCGAACGCGCGGTCGCCCGCTTTCAGGAACGTGGCGTGGACGTCACCGAGATCGTCGGCCGCGACCCGGCACATGCCCGGAAATTAGTTGACGACGCCCTTTCCCGCGGCACCGATGCCCTGGTGGTCGCCGGCGGTGACGGCGTCATCTCGCTGGCTCTGCAAGCATTGGCGCACAGCGAGATCCCGCTCGGCATCATCCCGGCCGGCACCGGTAACGACCACGCCCGCGAGTACGGCATCCCGGTCGGCGACCCGGCGGCCGCCGTCGACGTTATCGTCGCCGGCCACACCGAAACCATCGACCTCGGCCGCATCCGGGCTGCCTATGACACCGCCACCTGTTTCGGCACAGTCGCCGCAACGGGATTCGACTCGCTGGTCAGCGACCGCGTGAACCGGATGCGCTGGCCGCACGGCCGGATGCGTTACAACCTGGCCATTGTGGCTGAACTGTCCCAACTGCGACCGCTGCCGTTTCGGCTGGTGCTCGACGGCGAACGCGAGATCGTCACCGACCTCACGCTGGCCGCCTTCGGCAATACCCGCAGCTACGGCGGCGGCATGCAGATCTGCCCCGACGCTGATCACGCCGATGGCTTGCTGGACATCACCATGGTGGGCAGCGGGTCGCGGCTGAGGCTGATCCGGTTGTTTCCCACCATCTTCACCGGCACCCA
>CAMCWJ010000086.1 GCA_945882475.1 Bifidobacterium breve | reverse complement strand
CCGGCGACCCGCAGCAACACCGCCGCCCCGTGGCGGGCCAGCGCCAGGGTCGCCGCGCCGTCGCCGGCCAGCACCACCTGCCGCCCCGCCATCCGGTCGGCGAGTGCCTTGGCCGGGTTGGTCAGCACCTCGCGGGTCGCGCCGTTGCGCAGCGCTTCGGCGTCGAGTTGATCGGCCAGCGCCCCGAGGTTGGTCGGCATCCCGGGATCGACCGCGTGCAGGGCACCCAGCCCCACAGCCAGATACCGGCACAGGCCGAAGTCGTCGGGTATCCACATTCTGGGTTCGAGCACCGCGGCACGACCGGCGGTGGCATCGCGCAGTGGGCCCTCATACGGCGCGGCCACCACCACCCGGGTGCCTCGGCGCACCGCCGTCGCCGCCGCGGTGACCAGCGCCGGGTCACCGGGATCCTCGCCGGCGACCACCAGCACGTCCAGCGCGCCGATCCACGGCGGCAGATCCGCCGCCAGCACCAGGGGCTGGGCAGCGCTGCCGCCCAGGGCGGCGGCCAGCAGTGCCCCTGCCGACTGCGCGGCGCCGCGACCGGCGACCCAGACCACGGTGCGGGGTCGCTGACCGTCGACGAGAAGATCCAGCGCACCCTCGGCGATCGCGGCCTCGGTGGCCCTAACCGACGCACCGGCCATCGCCGCGGCGCGCAGCAGTCCGTCTCGATCGGCATCGAGCAATCCATTGGTGTCGTCGAGGTCGATCGTGGCCTGGACGGCACTCATGCGCCGGCTCCGCTGCGCGCGGTGACCTCGTCGGCGACGCGGTCGACGATCGCGTCGACCTCTACAGCGCTGCGCGCCTCCACGTTGAGCCGCAGCAGCGGCTCGGTGTTGGAGGTGCGCAGGTTGAACCAGGCACCGTCACCGAGATCGACTGTCACACCGTCTAATTCGTCGAGTGCCAAGGTACGGTCGGCGACGCTGTCGAGGACGGCCCGCACGCACGCTGCGGCGTCGTCCACCCGGAAATTGATCTCGCCGGATGCCGCATACCGCTGGTATTCGGCCATCAGCGCCGACAGCGGCCGGGGCTGTTCGCCGAGCGCGGCCAACACGTGCAGGGCGGCCAGCATTCCGGAGTCTGCGCCCCAGAAGTCGCGGAAGTAGTAGTGCGCGGAGTGCTCGCCCCCGAAGATGGCGCCGGACGATGCCATCAGTGCCTTGATATAGGAGTGCCCGACCCGGGATCGCAACCCCACGCCACCGTGTTCGGCGATCACCTCGGGAACCGCCCGCGAGGTGATCAGGTTGTGGATCACCGTGGCACCGGGTTCGCGGTCGAGTTCCCGCGCCGCGACCAGTGCGGTGATCGCCGAGGGTGAGACCGGCTCGCCGCGCTCGTCGACGACGAAGCAGCGGTCGGCGTCACCGTCGAACGCCAAACCGATGTCGGCGCCGGTGTCCACGACGAATCGGCGCAGATCCACCAGGTTGGCCGGCTCCAGTGGGTTGGCTTCGTGGTTGGGAAACGACCCGTCGAGTTCGAAGTACAGCGGCAGCACCGTGATCGACCCGATCGCGCCCAGTACCGCGGGCGCGGTGTGGCCGGCCATCCCGTTGCCGGCATCGACGGCGACCCGCAGCGGGCGCAGCTCGCTGACGTCGACCAGCGCGCGCAGGAACTGTCCGTACTCGTCGAGCACATCGCGGGCTGAGAGCCGCCCGGGTGGTCCGTCGTAAGCGGGCACCCCGTCGATCAGTTCGGCCCGGATACCGGCCAGGCCGGTGTCCTCACCGACCGGTTTGGCCGCCGCCCGGCACAATTTGATTCCGTTGTAAGCGGCCGGGTTATGGCTCGCGGTGAACATCGCACCCGGGCAATCCAGCTGCCCGGAGGCGAAGTACAGCTGATCGGTGGAGGCCAGGCCGATATTGATGACGTCAAGGCCCTGCGCGGTGACTCCGCGCGCGAATGCCGCGGCCAACTCCGGCGAGCTCTCCCGCATGTCGTGCCCGACCACGACCGTGGGGGCTCCGCCTCCGGTGGCCTCGGCGCGCAGCAGCCTCGCGAATGCCGCGCCGGTGTCGGCGACGAAGGCGTCGTCGATCTCCGAGCCGACCAGGCCGCGCACGTCGTAGGCCTTGATCACACGGCGCACCAGTTCGGCGGGCCTGGGCATGGATAAAGCTCCTGGGGTCAGCGGACGTCCTCGTCCGCCAGCCTAGTCGCTCCCCGGCGGCCCATTCGGCCCCCGTGGCGCATGCTCCGGCTCAGTCAGCGGGGTCGGGCAGCACCCGCAGATGGCCGCGACGGCGGCCGTTCGGAGCAGGCGCGACGCCGGACTGCGTGGCAGTGGCGGCCGAGCCGTGCATCGGCTCGGAGAATCCCGGGACGGGCGCGGCAGCAGGCACCCGGCCCTCCCGAACCGCGTCGGCGAGTGCGACGAGATCGTCCTCGTCGGGATTGATGGGCAGCGGCGCGGCGTGCCGCATCAACTCCCAGCCGATCGGAGCGGTGATACGACCGGCGTGCCCGACGCAGAGATCCCAGGAGTGCGGCTCACTGACTGTCGCCAGCGGACCCACGACTGCGGTGGAATCGGAGTAGACGTAGGTCAACGTCGCCACCGCGTACTGGGGGCACCCGGGCCTGCTGCAGCGACGGGGAACATTCACGCTCGCGAGGTTATCCCGGCCAAATGACCCCCGGTGCCGGACACGCGCAGCCGCCGGGCGGCTGATGTCCAACCGTTACGATCTGCAGTTCATGGCCGACTCGCGCAGTTCCCGGCGAGGCGGCGGATCCGGCGGCGGCTCGCGCCGCGGGCGCGACATGCGGGGTCCGCTGCTGCCGCCCACGGTTCCGGGGTGGCGAAGCCGCGCCGAGCGGTTCGACATGGCCGTCCTGGAGGCCTACGAACCCATCGAGCAACGCTGGCAGAAGAGACTCACCGGTCTTGATGTGGCGGTCGATGAAATCCCCCGCATCCAGGCCAAGGATCCGGCCAGTGTGCAATGGCCGCCGGAAGTGGTGGCGGACGGACCGATCGCGCTGGCTCGCTTGATACCCGCCGGCGTGGACGTTCGCGGTGATGCAACCCGGGCGCGAATTGTGTTGTTCCGCAAGCCGATCGAACGGCGGGCGAAGGATTCGGTGGACCTGACCGACTTACTGCACGAGATTCTGGTGGCGCAGATCGCCACCTATCTCGGGGTCGAACCGTCGGTGATCGACCCCGACATCGAGCGGGACTGAGAACCGATTCAGATGATGCCGCGCTTGAGGCGGCGCCGTTCCCGCTCCGAGAGGCCGCCCCAGATTCCGAAGCGCTCATCGTTGGACAGCGCGTACTCCAAGCATGCGTCGCGCACCTCGCAGCCAAGGCAGATGCGCTTGGCCTCCCGGGTGGATCCGCCCTTTTCCGGGAAGAACGCCTCAGGGTCGGTCTGCGCGCACAGCGCATTCTCCTGCCACTGTGGGTCATCCGGGGTCAGTCCGGAGAAGTCGATGGGAGCCGGAACCAAACTCAAATGAGTCCGGGCCACCGATCCCATGGCCGCCGAGCCCGTCACAGTGTGCGGCTCGCCCAGTGCGCCGAGAAAATGCTCATAGGACATGTCCGCCCTCCTCACCTGTAGGTCAAAGTCTGGTCTAATTCGAACATGTGATCGAATCACGGTCTGCTGCACCGATATCGGTGAATAGGACCGGGAAATGACACTCATGTGATTAGACAGTGCGAGAGTGCCCCGGTCAAGCCAATGAACGAATTTGCATACCATTTCCTCCCGAATTTGGGCGTGTCGATTCCGCGGCGTGTCTGCGGAGTGACCGAAAAGTGACCGCGTGCACAGCGAATTCGGCTGACCGCCTAATGTCGGTCGGTGTGAAGATCACCGTTCTGGTCGGCGGAATCGGAGGCGCCCGTTTCCTATTGGGCGTGCAACGACTGCTCGGCCTCGGACAGTTCGCCGGCGAACCCGACGCGCACTCCGGCGAGCACCAACTGACCGCGGTGGTCAACATCGGCGACGACGCCTGGATGTTCGGCGTACGGATCTGTCCGGACCTCGACACCTGTATGTACACCCTCGGCGGGGGCATCGACCCGGAGCGCGGTTGGGGACACCGCGATGAGACATGGCATGCCAAGGAGGAATTGGCGGCCTACGGCGTCCCACCGAACTGGTTCGGCCTCGGCGACCGCGACCTGGCCACCCACCTGGTACGCAGCCAGATGCTGCGGGCGGGATATCCGCTGTCAGCGGTCACCGAGGCGCTGTGCGCGCGCTGGGCACCGGGCGCGACGCTGCTGCCTGCCAGCGACGACCGTTGCGAAACCCATGTCTCAGTGACCGATCCGGACTCTCGCGACCCCAAGGCCATCCACTTCCAGGAATGGTGGGTGCGCTACCGCGCCAAGATCCCCACCCACAGCTTCGCCTTCGTCGGGTCCGAAAACGCAACCGCCGGACCGGGCGTCCTGGACGCGATCGCCGGCGCGGACGTGGTCATGCTGGCCCCGTCGAACCCGGTGGTCAGCATCGGCGCGATCCTCTCCGTCGCCGGAATCCGGGGGGCGCTGCGGTCCACGCCGGCGCCGGTGGTCGGTTACTCCCCGATCATTGCGGGAAAACCGTTGCGCGGCATGGCCGACGAGTGTCTCAGCGTGATCGGAGTGCAAACCAGTTCCGAAGCCGTCGGCCGGCACTACGGTGCCCGCAGTGCCACCGGTCTGCTGGACTACTGGATGGTCCACGAGGGCGATGACGCCGACGTCCCAGGCGTGACGGTGCGCCCGATCCCGCTGCTGATGTCCGACCCCGCCGCGACCGCGCAGATGGTCCGGGCCGGACTGGAATCGGCCGGGGTCAGCCCGTGAGCCCCGAGCGCCCCGGCGACCATGGCACCGCCGCGCAGGTGCAGATCCTGCCGGTGGCACCGCTGCCCGAGTTCCGGCCCGGCGACGACCTCGCGGCGGCCATCGCCGCCGCCGCGCCCTGGCTTCGCACCGGTGACGTCGTCGTCATCACCAGCAAGGTGGTGTCCAAATGCGAGGGCCGTATCGTCGCCGCACCGACCGATCCAGTGCAGCGGGATGAGTTGCGCCGCAAGCTCATCGACGACGAGGCGGTCCGGGTGCTGGCCCGTAAAGGCCGCACCCTGATCACCGAGAACCGGCACGGACTCGTCCAGGCGGCCGCCGGGGTTGACGGATCCAACGTCGACACGTCCGAACTGGCGCTGCTGCCACAGGACCCCGACGCCAGCGCTGCCCGGTTGCGCACCGAACTGCGCGGACATCTCGGGGTGGACGTCGCGGTGATCCTCACCGACACGATGGGACGTGCCTGGCGCAACGGCCAGACCGATGTGGCGATCGGCTCGGCCGGCGTCGCGGTGTTGCACGGCTATGCCGGCGCCCACGACCGGCACGGTAACGAACTTCTGGTCACCGAAGTCGCCGTCGCCGACGAGATCGCCGCGGCTTCCGACTTGGTCAAGGGCAAATTGACCGCGGTGCCGGTGGCGGTCGTGCGCGGGCTGGCCGTTCGCGACGACGGATCCACTGCAGCCGGATTGGTCCGGTCCGGAGAGGACGACCTGTTCTGGCTCGGCACCGCCGAGTCGATCGACCTCGGGCGTCGTCAGGCCCAGCTGCTGCGGCGCTCGGTGCGCCGGTTCACCGCAGCGCCCGTTGCGGCCGGGCTGATCGAGGCCGCCGTCGGCGAGGCGCTCACCGCACCGGCGCCGCACCACACCCGGCCGGTCCGGTTCGTCTGGCTCCACGACCGCGATCGGCGAAAGAGCCTGCTGGAGAACATGACCGAGGCGTGGCGGGCCGACCTCGCCGCCGACGGCATGACGTCCGAGGCGATTGAGCGGCGGGTGGCCCGCGGTCGGATCCTCTACGACGCGCCGGAAGTGGTGGTGCCGTTCCTGGTGCCCGATGGCGCGCATCACTATCCCGATCCGGCCCGGACCGCCGCCGAGCACACCATGTTCACCGTGGCGGTCGGCGCCGCGGTGCAGGGTCTGTTGGTCGCGCTCGCGGTGCGCGGCGTCGGCAGTTGCTGGATCGGCTCGACGATCTTCGCCCCCGACGTCGTGCGTTCGGAGCTGGGGTTGGCGCCGGACTGGGAACCGCTGGGTGCCATTGCAATCGGATACCCGGCCGAGGACCACGGCCCCCGGGACCCCGCCTCGGCCGACGACCGGCTGCTGCGCCGATGACCGACCCGGTTCGGGAGTCGGCGATCGCGGCACTGACCGCGTGGGACGCCCCCGACCCGGCGCAGGACACGCTGCGCCACGCCGTGCTGGCCTTCGTGCACGCCCGGCCGGACAGCTGCCGGCGGGCCTGCACCGCGGGCCACATCACCGCCTCAACACTGGTGGTCTCGCACCCGGGCGATCAGGTGCTGCTGACCCTGCATCCCCGGATCGGCCGGTGGGTACAGCTCGGCGGGCACTGCGAAGACACCGACGCCGACATCGTTTCCGCCGCGCTGCGAGAAGCCACCGAAGAGTCCGGCATTCCCGACCTGCAGATCGACGCCGACCTCGCCGCGATCCACGTCCACCCCCTGACCTGCTCGCTGGGGGTGCCGACCCGCCACCTCGACCTGCAATTCGTCGCCCGCGCCCCGGCCGGGGCGGCCATCGCCATCAGCGCTGAGTCGCTGGATCTGCGGTGGTGGCCGATCGACGCGCTGCCCGAGGGAGCCGACCCGGCGGTGGTGAATCTCGTTGGCGCGGCTAGACGTCGCTGGAGTAGCGGATCCCGCAGTCCGGAATGAGCACACCGGGCCACACCCGGGCACCGCGCAGCAGTTCGCAACGCGCCCCGATGTCGGCGCCGTCGCCGATCACCCCGTCGCGGATCAGGGCACCCGAACCGATCCGGGCACCGACGCCGACGATCGAGCGTTCGACCACCGCACCGGCCTCGACGCGCGCGCCGTCGAAGATCACCGCGCCATCGAGACGGACGCCGGGTCCGATCTCGGCGCCGCGTCCCACCACGGTGCCGCCGATCAGCAGCGCACCCGGGGCCACCGACGCTCCGTCGAGCACCAGGCTCTCGCCGCGGTGCCCACCCAACGCCGGCGACGGGGCGATTCCGCGGACCAGGTCGGCCGACCCGCGGACGAAGTCCTCCGGGGTGCCCATGTCGCGCCAGTAGCTCGAGTCGACGAAGCCGCACACCCGCACCCCGTCGGCCAGCAGTGCCGGAAAAACCTCGCGTTCCACCGACACCTCGCGGCCGCGCGGGATGCGGTCGATGACGGCGCGGGCGAACACGTAGGTGCCGGCGTTGATCTGATCGGTGGGCGGGTCCTCGGTCTTCTCCAGGAATGCCAGCACGTTGCCCTGCGCGTCGGTGGGCACGCAACCGAACGCCCGGGGGTCGCTAACCCGGACCAGGTGCAGCGTCACCTCGGCGTCGCGATCGCGATGGGCTTGCAGCATCCGGGGCAGCTCCATGCCGGAGAGCACGTCGCCGTTGAACACCATCGCGGTGTCGTACCGCAGCAGTCCGGCGACGTTGGCGATGCCGCCACCGGTACCGAGCGGAACCGGCTCGGTGACATAGTCGATCTGCAGGCCGAACCTGGAGCCGTCACCGAACTCGGCCTCGAAAGTGGCTGCCTTGTAAGACGTTCCGAGGATTACGTGTTCGATACCGGCGGCGGCGATCCGGGACAGCAGGTGCGCCAGGAACGGCATCCCGGCGGTGGGCAGCATCGGCTTGGGGGCCGACAGGGTCAGCGGCCGCAACCTGCTGCCCTTGCCGCCGACCAGCACGACGGCGTCGACCTGCGCCGGGTTCGACTTGGTCATCGCGGCCCCTTCGAGAGTTCCCGGCGGGACTTGCGCACCGCGGCGTGTGCCCGTGCCGCCAGTGCACCCCTGATGGTCCACCGCAGTGGTGCCCGCCACCAACCCCGATAGCGATCCCGGAGGTAGAGGTAGGCGCTGTCGTGGTGGGCGCGCAGGTTGCGGGCCGGGTCCCGGCCGGTCGAGTGGCCCTTGTCGTGCAGGATCTCCGACCCGGGCACGTAGACGTTGAGCCAACCGGCCCGGCCCAGCCGGTCGCCGAGATCGACATCCTCCATGTACATGAAGTACCGCTCGTCGAAGCCGCCGACCGCGTCGAAGGCCTTGCGCCGCAACAACAGACACGAACCCGAGAGCCAGCCCACCGGACGCTCACCGGGCTCCAGCCGCTCCTGACGGTAGGACCTCGTCCAGGGGTTGGCCTTCCAGACGAAGCCCACCACCGCGTGCATCCCGCCCCGCACCAGGCTGGGCAGCCGCCGCGCCGACGGATACACCGAGCCGTCCGGGTCGCGGATCAGCGGACCGAGCGTGCCGGCATGCGGCCAGCGGGCGGCGGCCTCCAGCAGCGCATCGATGCTGCCCGGCCCCCACACCACGTCGGGATTGGCGACGAGGACGTACTCCCGGTCGGCCGCCACGGTCGCGACGGCACGATTGACGGCGGTGCCGTAGCCGAGGTTGGCGCCGTTGCGCACCAGCCGGGTGCCCGGGTAGCGCGCCAGCGCCTCCTCGGGCGTGCCGTCGGTGGACCCGTTGTCGGCGAGGACCACTTCCAACGGCAGATCGGTGGCCACCGTGAGGGAGGACAGGAACCGGTCCAGGTGCGAGCCGGGCGAATACGTCACCGTGACGACGGTCAGGGCCACCGCGTCGGTCACGGGGTTGAGGGTATCGGTCCGTCGCACAGGGGCACCGCGAGCGCCGCCGCCAGCCCCTCCCGCCAGGGCCGCAGCGCCGGCAGTCCAGCCCGCACCGACTCGGTGGTCGCCAGCGCGGAGTACACCGGGCGATGCGCGGGGCGGGGAACCGCGTCGGTGCCGACCGGGCGCACCCGGTCGGGGTCAGCACCGACTTCGGCGAACACCGCGCGCGCTTGTTCGAACCGGCTGGCCGCACCGGCGTTGGCGGCGTGCAGGATGGGTGCGGTGATATCGCCGGCGGCAACGGCGAGCAGTGCGGCGACCAGGTCCGCGGCGTAGGTCGGCGACCCGGTCTGATCGGCGACCACGTCGATGGACCGGTCGGTCGCGGCCAGTCTTCGCATGACCGCGACGAAGTCGTTGCCCGAACCACCGGTGTAGACCCATGAGGTGCGAACCACGTTCGCCTCGGGCAGTTCGGCGTGCACGGCCAACTCCCCATCCAGTTTGGTCCGGCCGTACACGCTCAGTGGCCCGGTGGGATCAGTGATCTCGTATGGGCGTAGCAGATCTCCACCGAAGACGTAATCGGTCGAGATGTGCACCAATCGGGCCCCGGCCGTCGCGCAGGCGCGGGCCAGGTTGGCCGGGCCGACGGCATTGATCGCCTGTGCCAGGTCGGGTTCGGCCTCCGCGGCGTCGACGTTGGTGAAGGCCGCGCAGTTGATGACCACGTCGCCGGAGCGGATGTGCGCCGCCGCGGACACCGGATCGGTGATGTCGCACTGCGCGCGCGTCCACGCGCACACGTCGTAGCCGCGGCGGGCCGCCTCAGCAGCTAAAAAGCGGCCCACTTGGCCGCCAGCCCCGGTGATCACCAAACGATTCGGCACGGCCAAGAGTCTGGCACGCCGGTCCCGGCTACCGGGAATGCGCCCCTAACGCCAGTAGCCTGGGCTGATGCCAGCTGACCCCGCAGCGAGGCCGGTGCGCCATGCCCACCCGATGGCGCGCACCGTTCTCGCACTGCTCGCCGTGACCGTGATGGTCGGCACCGGCGTGGCGTGGGGATCGGTCCGGTCGTTTGAGACCGGCATCTTCCATTTTGCGGCCGGCGCCCTGGGCTCGCGCGCCCAGGACGGCGCCACCGACATCCTCCTGGTCGGCATGGACAGCCGCACCGACGCGCACGGC
>CAMCWJ010000085.1 GCA_945882475.1 Bifidobacterium breve | reverse complement strand
GACCCGGGTGATCAGCCGGATGCCCTCGACGAGGGCGGCGAGCCACTCGGACAGCGGGCGGGTTCCGCTGAGCGAATCGACGACCCGGCGCAGCCGATCGCAGAATTCAGAGAGGCGGCCGGCCAGTTCGATGCGGTCGCTGCCCACGTCATCCAGCGGCAGTGTGGTGTCGATCCAGGTCTGCGAGTCGTCGGACAACGCCACCCCGGCCAGGATCCGATCCAGACCGAACCGCCAGGTGTTGTGGACGAAGTCGACGCCGTAGGGCTGTCGGTGCTCCTGGTCGAAGCCCCACCGGATGTTCGCCTCGCGGACCCAGCCGGTGATGTCCTCGAGGTCGTCGTCGGTGAATCCGAAACGGGCCCGCACCGGCTCGGCGTGGGCGAGGTTGAGCACCTCGGTGGCGCTCACCCGGCTGCCGGCCAGGCCGAGCAACTGGGTGAGGACACCGAGCAGTGGATTGGTTTGGACCAGCGAGCGGTCGGCCAGCCGAACCCGCAGCTGATGGGCGGGATGCGCGCCGGGGACCACCTCACCGAGGCCGAATCCGGCGACGATCAATGGTGCGTAGGTCTCGATTTCGGGGCACATCACCAGAATGTCGCGCGGCTCCAGGGTCTCATCGTCGGCGAGCAGACCGAGGAGCACCTCACGCAGTACGTCGACCTGGCGCGCCGGGCCGTGACAGCTGTGGACCTGCACCGAGCGGTCATCGGCAGCCAATGAACGGCCCTGCGCGCGA
The DNA here is from genome assembly GCA_945882475.1 of Bifidobacterium breve. GTDB lineage: Bacteria > Actinomycetota > Actinomycetes > Mycobacteriales > Mycobacteriaceae > Mycobacterium. The sequence goes on along the minus strand of CAMCWJ010000085.1, from coordinate 9,223 downwards.
ACGGAATCGGCGGCAATGTCGGACTGCAGCCAGCCCAGCAGGGTATCCGGGGCGTTACCGCCGGCGATGAACTCATCGGTGGCCGACAAAACCGGCAGGCTGCGCTGCAGTTCACGAAGGTCACGGCCGAAGGTGGCGAGCAGTGGGTGGCTGAGCAGACGGTGGCTCTGGTCGGCACGTCGGGCGATCACTCCGCGCAGTTCGGCCAGCGTCGTCCACATCTGCGGACTGGGGTGCGGCAGCCACAGGTGCAGGTCGTGATGGGCGGAGACGGCGTCGAGCAACTCGATGTCGGTGGCGGCCAGTCGGGTGTAGCCGAACAGCGACATCCTGGCCGGCAGGTCGCCTGCCGATTGACGCAGCCGGGCAACGGTTGTTGCGTGCCGGACATGCGGTGGGTCGATCGCCATCGCCTCGACGAGTCGGCACCACAGTTGTGGCTGCCAGTCCAGGTCGGTGGCGAGGTCGCCGGTGTCGCCGGCGAGCCAGTCGGCGAGGAGTTGTGGGCGTTGCCGGGCGTAGGAGGCGAAGAGTCCGGCCACCCGCCGGGCCACGGCGTAGCGCCGGCCCTGACGCAACTCCTTCTCGTCACCGGTGTTGAAGTGACCGAGGTGGGTGGCCAGGGTGCGGCACCACGGTTCATCCACGGTGGAGTCGATGACCCCGAGCAGTGGCCATGTCATGGCATCGGGCGACCAGGGATCCTCCTCGCGGGTGCCGGTGATCTCGGCGATCAGCGAGGCGGGCGACCGGAACTGCACTCCGGCACACACGCCGTCGGCACCGTCGCCGCGGCCGAGGAGATGAGACAGGCGCTGACTGAGCCAGCGTTCCACCCCGCGGGCAGGCACCATCACGAGTTCGGAGGCGAACGGATCAGGCGTAGGTGCGGCCAACAGGGCGCCCAGACCATCGACGAGGATGTCGGTGCGCTCCGCGCGGTGAATATGCAATGCCATCGCGACCACCGTAGACCGGCCCCCCGACACGCTAGGTCGGATCGCGACGGGTACCCCGTTGGCGGGCGGCGGGATCCCAGGACGTGCTCACCCGCGCCTCAGTCGCGGACGCGCAGCACGACCTTGCCTCGCGCGGTCCGCTCTTCCAGTGACGCGACCGCCTCGGCGGCCCGATCGAAGGGGAACACCTGCGGTTGCGGTGCGGCCAGCTTGCCCGACGTCAGCAGGGCAGCCAGTCCGGCCCACTGTTCGGCGAGCGCACCCGGATGACCAAGAGTCCACGCGCCCCAACCGACTCCGACCACGTCGACGTTGTTGAGCAGCAACCGGTTGACCTTAACGGTGGGGATCTCGCCGCCGGTGAACCCGACCACGAGCAGACGGCCGCCGGGCGCCAGTGAACGCAGCGAGTCGGTGAACCGGTCGCCGCCGACCGGGTCCATCACGATGTCGACGCCCTTACCCGCGGTCAGTTCCGCCACGGCGTCCTTGAACCCGTCGGCGAGCACGACGTCGTCGGCCCCGGCCGCGATGGCGACATCCCTCTTGTCCTCGGTGCTGACCACCGCGATCACCCGGCCCGCACCGAGTGCGGGGGCCAGTCGAACGGTGGAGGTGCCGATACCGCCGGCCGCGCCGTGCACCAGCACCGTCTCCCCGGCGGCGAGGCGGCCTCGGACGGTGAGCGCGAAATACACTGTCAGGTCGTTGAACAGCAGGCCTGCGCCTGCCTCGAAGCTCACGTTGTCCGGCAGCGGGAACACCCGTTCGGCGTCCAGCACCACGGTCTCGGCCATCGCACCGGTGATCATGGTCAGTCCGGCCACCCGGTCGCCGGCGCGCACCGGCGCGCCCGGCGGGGCCGAGCGCACCACACCGGCGAGTTCGGCGCCGAGGGTGAACGGCAGTTCGGGGCGGTACTGATAGAGCCCGCGGGTCAGCAGCGCGTCGGGGAACGCCACCCCGGCGGCGTGCACGTCGACGACGATCCCGCCGCCGCCCTCGGGTTCGTCGACCTCGGTCAGTTCCACCGCGGATGGCCCACCCAATGCGGCGACCCGAATCGCGCGCATTTAGGGAAACTCGATCCCCAGCAGAGTGACCTGCTGGTCGCCACGCGGCGTGCGGTAAGTGATGGTCTCGCCGGCCTGACGGCCGAACAGCGCCAGCCCCAGCGGGCTGTCCGAGGTCAGGGTGGAGTCCTCGGCACCGGCCGGGGTCTCCTCGATGAAGTGCACCACCCGCATCCGGACCGGCTCGTCGCCGGGGAAACGGAGGGTCACCTCGGTTCCGTTGGGCAACTGCCCCTCGACGGCCGCAGTACCGCCGGCCAGCAGCCAGGTGAGCCGGCCGATCTGCTCCTCGATCCCGCCGAGGTCCTCGGCGCGCAGCAGTGCATCGGCGGCGTCACCCCGGTCACCGACGGTCTCGGCGTCGTTCTGCAACTCCGCGCGCATCTCGTCGCGGCGCCGGCACAGGTCGGCCAACTCCCCCTCCAGGCGCGCACGTTCCTGCTCGGCGAAGTTGCCTGTTCCGGGGTCTGGAGTCATGCATGTCAAAGTACCGCCATGCCAGACTGACAGCCATGCCAGCCCTCGCCGCGATCATCGTGGTGATCACGCTCGCGGCAATCGTCAGCGGCCGGGTACCGGCCGTACTGGCGCTGGTGTGTGCCCTAGTGCTGGCCGGACTCCTCGGGATCGCGACACCCGGAGAGTTGTTCGCCGGGTTGAGCAACGGTGGCGTCATCACGATCGCGGCCATGCTGGTGATCGCCAAGGGCGTCTTCTACACCGGCGTGGTCTCCCGCGTGACGTTCCGGCTGCTGTCCGGGGTGACGTCGGTCCGGCAGGCACTGGCGCGGCTTATCCCCCCGGTCGGGGTGATGTCAGCGTTGATCAACACCACGCCCATCATGGCGATGCTGATTCCGGCCACCAAGGAACTCGAGCAGACCAACGGCGTCCCAGCCCGGGCAGTGCTGCTGCCTGTCGCGCACGCCACCACGCTGGCTGGCTCGGCCACTCTCATCGGAACGAGTTCCAACCTGCTCATCGCCGGGATCGCCAAGACCTACGGCGTCAATTTGTCGATGTTCTCCTTTGTGCCGATTGCCGTGCCGGTGGCGCTGGCCGGCTGGGCGGTCCTGTTACTGACAGCGCCGCTGTTGAAGCGCGGCCACACCGAGGCACAACCCCGGGAGTTGTCCTGGCGCGCCGAGTTCCCGCTCTCCGACATCGCAAACAGCATCGGCCGAACGGCCGGCGAACTCGGTATCGCGAATGCCGCGGAGTTCGAACTGGTCACTGTCAAACGCACCGGACAGAAGGTGGCTATCGATACGCGGCTGGAGGCCGGTGACGTCCTGTCCTACCGCGCCACCGAGGACGGTGTACGCATGCTCTGGGGCAGTCCCCGATTCGGCCTGGCCCGCCAGAATCTGTTTCTAGTGTCGGTCTCGGGCGACGAGCCGACCGCGATCCAGGAACTTCAGTCCGACGACGACATCATGGTGGTGGCCGCAGAGACCACGCGGTCGTTGCGCAAGACCGAGGCCAGACCCGGCGACAAATGTCTGGTTTCCGCGCCGTCCGCCGACGTGTTTGTCGATCACCCGGTGGTGGGGCTGTGGCAGAAGGCGGCCGGTAAGGCGCCGCAGACCGGAAAGACCACAGCTGCTTTGACCATTCTGCTGGCCGTGATCCTCTCGAGTTCCTTTGGACTGGCACCGGTGGAACTGATCGCGGTAGCGGGCGCCACCCTGATGGTGTTGACCCGGGTGCTCACCCCCCGCTCGGCGGCGCGCGCGCTGAATTGGAACATCCTGGCCATCATCGCCGGTTCGATCGGGCTGGGCACCATCGTCGTGAAAAGTGGCCTGGGCGAGATCATTTCAACTCAGATCGTGAACCTCTCGGGTGGTCAGGCGGTTCTGGTCGCCGTGGTGTTCGCAGTGGTCACCACGGTGCTCACGAACTTGGTGACCAATGCCGCCGCGGCGGCCATCCTGACCCCGGTCGCGATTGAAGTGGCCAACAGTGCGGGGCTGAACCCGGCGGTACTGCTGATCCTCATCGGCACCTGTATCTCGCTGACCTTTCTCAACCCGATCGCGCATCAAACCAATCTGATGGTGATGGGCCCGGGCGGGTACTCGACAAGTACGTTCGTGCGTTTCGGTATCCCGGTCACTGTGGTGGCACTGGTCGTCAGCATCCTGATGGGATGGGCCCTGCTTACGTAGCGGTATCGTCGCGGACGTGGCTTCCCTTGATCACGGCGACCCGGGCGACGCCCCGACCATCCCGCCGCCGTTGGGTCCGATCGCCGATCCCACCCGGCCCTCCGCCGCCGAGGAGGCGCGGACCATCGCCGCAGCCACCAACATCGGCACCCTGGCCAGCCTGACCACCGCCGGCGATCCGTGGGCCTCGTTCGTCACCTACGGCCTGCTCGACGGCGCACCGGTGCTGTGTGTCTCGCACCTCGCAGAGCATGGCCGTAACCTGGCCGCCGATCCGCGGGCGAGCCTGGCCGTGGTGGCGCCCGAGTCCGAGGACGATCCGTTGGCCAGCGGACGCATCACGTTGGCCGGTGTGGTGGAAAGACCGGCTGGAACCGAACTTTCGGCCGCCCGCGACGCACACGTGGCAGCCGTGGCGGCGGCGAAGTACTACATCGACTACAGCGACTTCTCGGTGTGGGTACTGCGGGTACACCGGGTGCGCTGGGTGGGCGGCTACGGCCGGATGGACTCTGCGACCGCCGCCGACTACGCCGCGGCCGCACCCGATCCGATCCGGCCGCACGCCGCCGGCGCGATCAGCCACCTCAACGCCGACCACGCCGGGGCACTGGCGGAGATGGCCAGGGTGCTGGGCGGCTATCCCGACACCGACCGTGCCGTCTGCACCGGCGTCGACCGCTATGGTCTGGACCTGCGAGTCAGCACGCCGCGCGGCGATGCCTACACCCGGGTCGGGTTCGGCGGTCCGCTGTCCTCGGTTGACGACTTGCGTTCGGCAGCAGTGGATCTGGTGCAACGCGCACGCCAGTCCGATCCGAATCCCGCGGCCGGGTAGCGTTGATCACCGATACATCGACGAGGAGACGGCCATGACGACTGGGACCGACGAGCGCCAGACCCTGGCACACCTCGGCGAGGAGCAGGGTTGGGTGCGACGGGTCAGCGACGGGCGCACCGACGTCTACCTCCGAGGCAACTCACGGGTTCGGGTGATTTGGCAGGGCGACGACAAGATCAGCGGCGCATCGGCGTTCACCGACGACACGTACGAGCATTACACCCGCGAACTGGGCACCGTTCGCACCTGGCTCAAGCGCTGACACCGGGCCGCAATACCGCGGCAAGTTCCCGCAGAGCCGGCCGCGGGTCCCAGGCCGGGTTGCCGTCACCGAGCACCTGCACCACCACATGATCGGCACCGGCGTCCAGATGAGCGGTCACCGTAGCTGCGGCCTGTTCCACCGAACCCATGCCGACGATGCCGCGGGCCAGCCGTTCTGATCCGCCGGGGGTGAAGTCGGACTCGTCGAAGCCCTGGCGCAGCCAGGAGTTGCGGTAGTTCGGCAGGCCCGAGTAGATCTGCAGGTGCAGGTGCGCCCGGCGCAACTGTTCGTCGTCGTCGCCAGCGACGTCCCGGCCGACCACCACCGCCTGCTCGGAGACGATCCATTTGTCCGGACCGAGGATCGCCCGGGTTGTCGCGGTCTGCGCCGGTGTCACCAGGTAGGGGTGAGCCCCGTCAGCGTGAGTACCTGACAGCTCAATCATCTTGGGCCCCAAGGCCGCAAGCAGCCGGGTGGGCCGTCCTGAGCCCGGCTCGATCATCTCCGGCAGCGCCGCCATCCGATCCAGGTAGGCGCGCATGGTTTCCAACGGTTTGGCGTAGGTGCCGCCCAGCATGTTCTGCACCAGCGGCCCGTGGCTGACGCCAAGGCCCAGCACGAACCGGCCCGGGTACAGCGCGGTCAAGGTGCGGCCGCCGCCTTCGGTGGTCCCGGCGATCCGGGCGTGAATGTTGGCGATCCCGGTGCCGACCACGAGGCGTTCGGTGGCGGCCAGGAAGGCCGCCGACTCCACCAAGCAATCCTTCAGGCCAACCTCGGGAAGAAACAGCGAGCCGTATCCCAGCTCCTCGATCTCCTGGGCGACCTCTTGGGCGGCCGGCATCGACCAACTGTCACTGGCCCACCACACCCCGATCCGGGATGGAAAGTCGATACGGGCGCGCTCAGTGCTCACGGGCACTCCTGGTCTCGGTCGGCAGTCGTAAGCACTGTATGCCCCGACCGGAGGCCTAATACAGTGTGGCCATGGTTACCGATCGCGCCGACTTCGACCTGTCCACGGTGTTCCGCACCGTAGCCGCTGAACTACCGGATCAGACCGCTCTGATCTGGCGGAATCTGCGGCTGACCTACGCCCAGCTGGACGCCCGCATCGACGGCGTCGCGCATTATCTGGTCGCCCGGGGCCTGGGTTGCCACACCGAACGCGATCAGCTGCAGGGCCAGGAGTCAGGTCAGGACCACCTCGGGTTGTATTTGCGCAACGGCAACGAGTACCTCGAGGCCATGGTCGCCGGCTACCGCGCCCGGGTCGCGCCGTTCAACGTCAATTACCGCTACGTCGAGGAGGAGTTGCTCTACCTGCTGGGCGACGCGCGGGCCAAGGCCCTGGTCTACGCCGCCGAGTTCGCCCCGCAGGTGGCCGCGATCCGAGATCGGCTGCCCGATCTTCAGGTGCTCATCCAGGTCGCCGACGATTCCGGCAATCCGCTGCTCGATGGTGCGGTGGACTACGAATCCATCACCGCCACAGCCGAACCCGCCACCGGAATGCCCATCCCCAGCGGCGACGATCTTTACATCCTCTACACCGGCGGCACCACCGGGATGCCCAAGGGTGTGCTGTGGCGTCAGCACGACATCTTCATGTCTGCCATGGGCGGCCGACCATTCACCGGTGGCGCGGAGTTGAACTCCTATCAGGATCTGATCGACCAGGTGAAAGCCGCACCCGGGGTTCGGTCGTTCCTGGTTCTGCCTCCGCTGATGCACGGCGCCGCCCAGTGGGGTGTCTTCAACACCATCAGCGCCGGCGGCTGGATCGCCATCCCCGAGGACGTCACCCGGTTCGACGCCGACGGGATTCTGGCGTTGGCCGCGCGCGAACGCGTGTTGAGCATCCCGGTGGTCGGCGATGCCATGGCCAGGCCACTGGTCGATGCGATCGAGAAGGGTGACTACGACCTCTCCGGGCTGCTGGCACTGACCAACGGCGGCGCGCCGCTGTCCCCGACGGTCCGCGACCGGCTACTCACGGTGCTGCCCAACCTGATGATCCTCGACGCCGTCGGCGCCTCGGAGTCGGGCGCGCAGATGACCAGCATCGCGACCAAGGGCGCCGACATGCAGGCCGCCACCTTCACTCCGCTGGCCGACACCACGGTCGTGGCAACGGACTTCAGCCGGGTGCTATCCCCCGGCGAAGGCGAGGGCTGGCTGGCCCGACGGGTGTTCGTGCCGCTGGGCTATCTAGGCGATGCGGAGAAGACCGCGCGCACCTTCCCCACCATCGACGGTGTGCGGTTCTCGATTCCCGGCGACAAGGCCTGCTATCTGGCCGACGGCCGCATCGAACTACTTGGCCGCGACTCGGTGACCATCAACTCCGGCGGGGAGAAGATCTTTGCCGAGGAGGTCGAGCGAGCGGTGGCCAGCCATCCGGCCGTGTACGACGTCGTCGTCGCCGGCCGGCCCTCGGAACGCTGGGGCAGCGAGGTGGTCGCGATCGTCCAACTCGCGCAGGGTAAGACCGCCACCGACGAGGAACTGCTCGAGGCCTGCCGCCCGCATATCGCCCAGTACAAGTTCCCCAAGGCGTTCGTGCGCACTGACAAGGTGGTGCGCTCGCCGGCCGGTAAGGCCGACTACCGGTGGGCCAAGGCGCTTGCGGCGGAAAGCCCCGGGCCGAGCTAAATCTTGAGATAACCCTTGTCGGCCGCCACCTGGGTGCCGGTCATCAGCGCCGAGGCGTCGCTGGCCAGAAACAGCACGACTTCGCTGACCTGCTCAGGCGGGGTCAGGGAATTCGTCTCCAGCGCGCCTGGCGAAAAGCTGTAAGCAAAGCGCGGATGCTTCTCGAATGTCGCATACAGCGACGGATCGTTGCCCAGTGGGGTGTCGACGCCGTAGGTGTGCACGGAGTTGACCCGGATGTCGTACTCCCCCAATTCGATTGCCAGCGAGTTGGTGAGGCCGACGATGCCGAACTTACTTGCGCTGTAATGGCCTGCGCCGGGTACCGCTTTGATGCCCGCGGCCGAACTGATCGCGATGATGGACCCACCGTTGCCCGCCTCGATCATCGCCGGTGCCGCCGCCTTGATCGTGTTCCAGAATCCGGTCAGGTTGATGTCGATCATCTCCTGCCACTGCTCGGCGGGAATCTCCCAGGCGCGGCCCCAACTCATCACGCCGGCGTTGGCGACGACGATGTCGAGACGGCCGAATTGCTCTACGGCACTGGCGATCACGCGTTGCTGGCCGGCGAGGTCGCGGACGTCGACGGGGTGGGCGGAGATCTTGGCACCCTCGTCCTCGACCAACCGAACGGTTTCGGCCAGATCCTCGGGCTGCGCGGGTGGGTAGCCGATGTGCGAACCGACCGGACCGCAGGCGTCGATGGCGACGATGTTCGCCCCCGCGCGGGCCAACCGGACGCAGTGCGCCCGGCCCTGTCCGCGGGCGGCGCCGGTGATGTAGGCGACTCTGCCTTCCAGTGGCCGCTGCGCCGAGTCAATCATGCGGACACCGCCCGGGCGGCCGGAGCCGGTTGAGGCGTGAATGCGTAGTCCTCCAATGGGGACGTTCGGCTGAATCTCCTTGAGGCGGCGATGGTTTCGGGCCGGTAGTACACGGCCTGCCCGAGGGAGTTGACGAAGTAGGTGTTCAGCCCGGGATTGCACTCGGTGAAGTAGAGGCGCATCGCCCGGCCCTGTCGCTCGAGTTTGCGGTTGCGTTCGTCGAAGGCATCGGAGGTCACTTCGGCGGCCGCCGCCCCGCGACGGCGGGTCTCGGCGATGATCCGCACCGCGTGGGCGGTGACCGTCTGCAGGTAGTCGAACCACGCGAAGCCGACGAAGCCGACCGGCCCGACCAACTCCCATCGGTTCGGCAGGCTGGGGTGCGCGCTGCCGGCGTAGCTCTGCAGACCATGGGTGCGGTACTGCACCGCG
>CAMCWJ010000084.1 GCA_945882475.1 Bifidobacterium breve | reverse complement strand
ACGGCGGCGATCAGCATGGCCGCCCCAAGGCCGATGATGCCGCAAGCCGCCAGACGCACCATGCTTGCGCGGTTCACGCTGCCCACGCCTCCTTCCGGCGGTCCCAAACCGGTCTGACCCTAACAGCCGCGGCCCGGCGGACCGGTCCGCAGCGGGTTTCCGGCGGCACCCCGCGGACCGCCGAAGGCTGCCCGGCGGCACCCCGCGGCCTCGCCGCCGCCTGCACAGCGGCACACTTGAGGCTATGAAACGGCAGGCCCGGGTCCGCGAAACGGCAGGGCCCGTAACGCCTCAGGCCGGGCCACAAGTTGGGGGAACCCGGGGTTTCCTGCCTGCGGTCGAGGGGATGCGCGCCTGCGCGGCCATGGGCGTGGTGCTGACCCACGTCGCATTTCAGACCGGCACGTCGGGCCCGGTGGTGGGACGGCTGCTGCACCGGTTCGACCTGGCCGTCGCAGTGTTCTTCGCGTTGTCGGGGTTCCTGCTGTGGCGCGGCCACGCCGCGGCTGCCCGCGGGCTGCGGCACCGCCCGGCCACCGGGCACTACCTGCGCTCCCGGCTGGTCCGGATCATGCCGGGATATCTGGTCGCTGTGGTGGTGATCCTGACCCTGCTGCCGGAGGCTAACCACGCCAGCGTCACGGTCTGGTTGGCCAACCTGACGCTGACGCAGGTTTACGTGCCGCTGACGCTGACCGCGGGCCTCACCCAGATGTGGAGCCTCTCGGTGGAGGTGAGCTTCTATCTGGCGTTGCCGATCCTGGCGTGGGCTGCCTACCGGCTCCCGGTGCGGGCCCGGGTGCCGGCCATTGCGACGGTCGCGGTGGCGAGTCTGGGCTGGGGGCTGCTGCCGATCCACACCGCCGAAGGCGTGAACTTCCTGAACTGGCCGCCCGCCTACGCCTCCTGGTTCGCCGCCGGCATGCTGTTGGCTGAGTGGACCGTCAGCCCCGTCGGCTGGCCGCACCGGTTGGCCCGCAATCCGGTTGCCATCTACGGCATCGCTTTGGTGGCCTATCTGATCTCGGCGTCCCCGTTGGCCGGGCCCAAGGATCTGGTCCCGGCGACCCTCGGTCAATTCGTGGTGCGCACCTCGATGGGGGCGATCGTCGCCGGTGCGTTGCTGGCCCCGCTGGTCCTTGACCGGCCGGGTACCGCGCACCCGATCCTGGGTAGCCCGTTGATGGTGACGCTGGGCCGGTGGTCCTACGGACTGTTCGTCTGGCATCTGGCCGCGATGGTGATGGTCTTCCCGATGGTGGGCAAGTTCATGTTCAGCGGAAACCTTTTCGTGGTTTTGGCACTCACCCTGGTCCTGGGCTTCGCGATGGCGGCGGTGAGTTATGCGCTGGTCGAGTCACCATGTCGACATGCGTTGCGCCGCTGGGAATACCGCCGCGGCCGCCGCGACGGCGTGCCGCCGCCCCCGCTGGACAGCTCAGTGACCGATACTGCTGAGCCTGCCGTCGCGCACTGACTCAAGCCTGCCGCGCGCTGCCGTCAGCGCGCTCAGGCCTGCCGCCGCGCGATAACGTCCTCGCGCACCGCGGTCCGTCTGGCCTTGCCGGCGTCGTCGCGCAATGGAGTGTCGACGAATTCCACGCTGCGCGGCACCTTGTGGTCGGCCAGTCGCTCGGCGACGAATGCCGTGACGGCATTGTCGTCGAGGTCGTGCTCGGCGGCGGCATGCACCAGGGCGTGCGGCACCTGGCCGAGATCCTCGTGCGGAACGCCGACCACCAGACACGACAACACCGCGGGATGTTCGGACAGCGCGTTCTCGATCTCGGCCGGGTAGACGTTGCGCCCGCCCACGGTGAACATGTCGACCCGGCGGTCGGCCAGATACAGGTAGCCCTCCTCGTCGAACCAGCCCAGGTCGCCGAGGGAGTCCCAGGCCCCCAGCGCATCCGGACGGTTGCGCGCGGTGCTGCCGATATAGCGGTAGGTCGGCCTGCTGCCGGGACGAGGACGCATGTAGATCTCCCCGACCACACCCGGCGGGCACTCGGCACCGTCGTCGTCGAGCACCTTCATCTCGCCCGACACCACCCGGCCCACCGAGCCGCGATGAGTCAGCCACTCGACACCGCTGATGAAGGTGAGAGCCTGAAGTTCGGTGCCGCCGTAGAGTTCCCACACCACGTCCGGGCCGAGGATCTCGATCCACGCCTCCTTGATGGCGGGCGGACACGGCGCGGCCAGATGCCACCACCGTCGTACCGACGACAGGTCGTAGTGATCCGGATCGGCGCGATACACCGGCAGCAGGCGCTGCATGATGGTCGGCACGGTGGCCAGGTAGTTGACCCGGTGATCGGTGATCAGGCGCAGAAACGTCTCGGCATCGAATCGGCGCATCAGCACCAGGTGCTGGCCGGTCGACAGTGCCATGGTGGCCGAGGTGAATCCGGTGTTGTGGCTCAGCGGAACCGACACCAGGTGGTTGTCGGTGGGCAGGTTGCCCATGATCGTCGCCACCAGGTCGCCGTTGATCCGGCCGTCGCCGCCGGCCTCGATCAGCTTCGGCCGGCCGGTGCTGCCGCCGGAGGCCATCGACTTCAATGACGGTGACACCGCCTCGGGCAGGGGCGCGTCGGACACCTCCGGGCCGGGATCGAAGTCGCCCGGCACCGACGCCACCACCCCGCGCGGGTCGGGCCGGCCGACCAGCAGTGCGCGCGGACGCAGGTCGAGCAGGCCCACATACTCGGCGTCGGGCAGTCGCGACGACAGCGGTTGGGGAATCGCGCCGAGCTTCCAGATCGCCACCACGGCGGCCACCCATTCGATCGAGTTGGGCAGCGCAACGGTCACGTAATCCCCTTGGCGCACACCGAGTTCGGCATACGCACGGGCCAAACGATTGGTGATCGACTCCAGTTCGCCCCGGGTCAGCGTGCGGCCTTCGCAGGTGACGGCGGGGCGATCAGGCGCCTCGGCGGCCAGCCGGCTCAGCTTGGTCCCGATCGCCGGGACCGGCGCGTCGGTGCCCACTGGCTCGGCCACTAGTAGGCGCCACCGGTGGAGAAGATGGCCCGCGGGTTGCCCACTAGCATAGTGGTGATCTGCTCCTCGGTGACGCCGCGCTCCCGCAGTGCCGGCAGCACATCGTTGTGGATGTGCAGGTAATGCCAGTTCGGCAGGACCAACGGCAGCGCTTCCTCTGGCAGCCAGTCGATGAAGCAGGATGCATCGTGAGCCAGCACCATCTTGTCGGCGTGGCCGCGCTCGCACATGCGGGCCACCGTGTCGACCCGCTCGTCGAAGCTGAGGATGTTCTCCAGGCCGAACCGGTCCATGCCGAGATAGGACCCGGCGGCGACGAGTTCCTCCAGGTAGTCCAGGTCGGTGGTGTCGCCGCTGTGCCCGATGATCACCCGGCTCAGATCCACGCCCTCCTCGGCGAACACGCGCTGCTGTTCGAGGCCGCGGCGGGTGTGGGCGTGGGTGTGGGTGGTGATCGGCACCCCGGTCGCCCGGTGCGCCCGGGCCACCGCCCGCAGTACCCGGTCCACCCCCGGGGTGATCCCGGGTTCGTCGGTCGCGCACTTGAGGATCGCGGCCTTGACCCCGGTGCCGGCGATCCCCTCGGTGATGTCTCGCACGAACAGATCGACCATCGGCTCGGGCCCGTCGAGTGCGGTGCCCGGACCGGTGAAGTGGAAGTACATCGGGACGTCGTTGTAGGTGTAGACCCCGGTCGCCACCACGATCTGCAGGTCGGTACGCTCAGCCACCCGCTGGATGCGGGGGATGTAGCGGCCTAGCCCGATCACCGTGGGATCGACGATGGAATCCACGCCGATCGCCTTGAGCGCATTGAGCTTCTCGACCGCGGCGTCCTCGCGGGCCTGCTCATCGCCCCAGCCTTCGGGGTAGTTGGCCATGATCTCCGGGGACAGCACGAACACGTGCTCGTGCATCAGCGTGACACCCAGGTCGGCGGTCGCGATGCCGCCTCGCACGGTCTGTACTTCGCGCATCTCTGTCATGGCAGGCACCCTACGGCGAAGAGATTGCGGGGGTGTCCCATTCGTCGAGAGGCGCTGGATCGGCACCCGCGCCGTCTGGCGCTGGATCGGTCCCGTCGTCGACCGGGGGCGCCGGATCTCGCGGAACGGCCGAGGCGGCCACGGCCCCGACGGCGATCAGTGCGGGCAACTGCACCCAGGGGGAGAAGCCGATGTAGCCGTCGACCGAACGCCACGGATACCGCGACAACAGCGCCCCCGCGGCGATGAGTCCGACGCTCGCCGCGAACAGCGTCACGCGATCAGCCAATCGGCGGTCACGGATCAGGTAACCAATCACCATGGCCCCGCCGAACACCGCCAGGCCGCCCACCCCGCCGATCAGCGCGCCTGCCGCCGCCACCGCGATGGCGGCGGGCACCCGGGGCGCCCAGGGTTGCGGCGGGTCGTCGTCGGAAACCGGCCGGCGCGGCGGTAGCAATGCCAGCAGGAGCAGGAGTGGCAGCAGTCCCAGACCGATGGCGAGCCCGGCCCGGTAGGGCCCGTCGGTGGGAAAGCTCAACGTGATCGCACCCTGCGCACCGGCCGGCAGCACCCAGCCCTGCTGCCAGCCGTTGACGATCACCGGGGTCAGCGTGGCGCCGTCGGGGTTGCGCGCGACCCAGCCGGGGTTGACGCTCTCGGGCACCACCAGGATCCGAGAGGTCGGTGAACGGGGCACAGTGAGCACCCGGCGGGCCGATGACCACTCGGTGATGTCGGCGGGAGTCGTTGGCGCCGTGGCGATCCGGGACGCCAGCGGGCCGCTGAGCGCAAGACCGTCTGCGACGAACGCCGGGCCTGGACTGATCAGCAACTCCTGGGTCCCGGCCGGCAGCGCGATCGGTACCGGATCGCAGGGCCGGGCCGGGATCGGTTTGCCGGCGAGGAGTGCGCCGACCGTCGTGGACACCGACGTCTGAATGAATCGCCCCGCCACCGCGATCACGGGCCCCTGGCCGCACGCCAACTCGACGGGCCGGCCACGGTTGGCCGCGGCGTCCACAGCCGCGATCGGAGCGCCGTCCGGCCCGATCGCGCTCACCTCGGCCAGGCCGGGCGGCTTGAGCTGATCGAAACCCAGTGCGGTGCGGTCGATTACGTCATCCCAGTCGAGCAGACTGATCCCGATGGTGTCGGTGCGCCGCGGATGCAGCGCGACCGTCTGTTCGCCGGGTTGCAGAGTGCGCACCTGCGGACCGTCGCCGAGGTCGATGGCGACCATCCGCGGATGGGTGGGCAGCGCCGATTCGCTGGGCGTCAGCCGCAGTCCGGCCACCTCGGCCTCAGCCGGCAGCGTCAGCGTCAGCGTCGGCGGCGTGCGGTGCTGCACCACGCCCTGCGGTGCGGTCCACGAGGTCCTCGGATCGCCGTCGGCTGCCGCGTAAGAGGATCCCTGGACATCGATGAGGTCGGCGCCGCCGGTGGCCCTTGCCATTCCGGGAGCGGCGATCAGATCCGCCAATCGGGGCCCCTGGCGGGCCCGCACCCAGACGGTCGGGGTGACCTCGATCGCGGTGGGCACCTCCAGAGTCCGGCTGAGGGTCACCGGCTCCTCGGGCGCCAGCGCCATGGAGGCGGCGCAGTGCACGGCATCCCCGGCGTCCGCACAGCCGTCGCGTCCCAGCAGTTCCGAACCGAGGTCCCAGGCGGCAACCGTTGCCCCGGCCGGTGGCGCCGGCACGAAGACGGTGTGACGCAGATCGACCGGAATCGCGAAACCCGCTGCGTCGTATTGGGTTACAGCGATATCGGTGATACCGAACTGGACACCCGACGTCCCGTCATCGGTACCGATGGCGGTGACCCGCACCCACGGCGTCTCCCCGTAGGGCAACGCCACGGTCAGTGGCCGGCCCGGCAGATCGAAGCCCAGGGTCGTGGTGCCGTTGGCGGTGGAAATCTGGAGTCGCCGTACCTGGGCGCCGACCGCGGTGGCACTGGGAATGATGGTGATCGCGGCGTTGGTCACCGGCCGGTCGAAGTCGATCTGCAGCCACTGGCCGATCGCAGGCTCCAGCGAGTTGGAGATCCACGCGGTGGCGGGATCGTCGTCCACCGCGGCCACCGGACCACTGCCCGGCGCGACGTTGGGCAGCGTCGTCGCGTCTGATGACGAACTCGACGCGCTCAGTCGCCCGCCCGACCACCGGCCCTGCACCAGGGCGGCGCCGGGCATCGGGTAGTCCGGCACCCGGTTGAAGGTGGTGCGCCGGTCGCCGGCGGCGCGGATCGCCGAGGAGTGGTCGTCGACCCGGCCGTAGTCGGTTTCGCGGTCGACCGGGGTGTCGGTCACGATCACTCCGAGACCGGGTGGCGTCGGCAACCCGGCGCGTTTGGCGTCGGCGGTCAGCAGCATCGGACCCAGCGGCGCCTGGCTGAGTAACCGTCGGCGTTCGTCGATGCGCAACAACGACTCCGGGCCGCCGTCGACCCGGGTCACGTCGGCCGTGCCGGTCAGATACGGCCGTACCGGCATGTCCGCGGCACCCTCGACGCGATAGATCTCCACCGCGGGGAAGGGCGGCCGCAACCCGCTGTCGCTGATGAAGCCCTCCACCGTGCCCGCCCCCACCGGATCCCCGAACTCGGCGACCTTGCGCAGTCCGGGTGAGCCCTCGATGGCGCGGTGCACCAGCAGTGGTCGGGCCGAACGCGAGGTTTCCGGATCGAGATCGTTGCGGACCACCACGGTGGAGATGCCCTGGCGGGCCAATGTGTCGGCCAGCCCGGCCGACGGCCGCCCGGCGGCGAAAAGCCGCTGCACCGAGTCCAGTGCCCGGATCGTCTGCGGTGGCGTCAGCGGAATGGAATCCCTTACCCCCCAGGGGAAATCCCCGAGCACCTGAAGGGGCTCGTCGTGGCTGTTGCCCCAGACCTGGGTGGCGAACGGCGCGCCGGGCACCACCAGCACCCGCCCGGAATCCGGATCGGCCTTGTTGCGCTCGGTGAGCCAGTCGGCGGTCTGGTGCCAGTAGTCCGGGATGGCCTTGAATGCCCCCGGCGGGGTCAGCCGGCCGGTCCACGCCAGCGATGTGGCCACCAGCAGTGCGGTCAGCACGACGATTCCCGCCGCGATTCGCCGGTCGGCCTCCGGGTGCGAGAACGCGCGAACCCAGACGACCCGGGCAGCACTGCCCGGCAACGGAATTCGGCCGAGGAGGTGCACCAGGCCCAGCACCAGCGGGATGCGAATGACCGGTTCGAGTTTGTGCACGTTGCGCAGTGGCGCGCCCGCGGCGTCGAGGAAACCCTGAACCTGATCGGCGATGGGAGAGCCCAGGCCACCGGCGTAACCGGCCGTCAGCAGCACCAGACCGACCATCAGCATCGTCACCAGTCGGCCCCGCGCGGGCATCGACCGCAACGCCAGGCCGGCCAATCCACCCGCGGCGACCAGGGTGGTGGCTAGCACCGCCACCGGTTGGGTCACCAGGGACGACGCCGCGGTGGCGTTCGGTGCCACGTACGGCGTCCAGGCAGACGTTCCGCGCAGCACCTCGATCAGCGAGGTCCACTGGGTGGTGACGCCGGAGGATTCGATGAAATCGAGGAACGCCGGGCTGACCCGCCCGAGCAGCACCAGGGCTACCACCCACCAGGCGACCGCAAGCGCGGACGCCAGGATCCACCATCCGGTGAACCGCCACCACCTTCGGTTGGGCCGATGGCAGGCCCACCAGATCACCGCGGGCAGGCAGGCCGCCAGACTGGCCACCGCGTTGACCGCGCCCATGAGCGCCAGGGCGATCCCGGCGCGGGCTGCCAGCATCCGCAGCGGTGCCGCACCCGCCGGCCGGTTCGCCAGGGCGACGATCACCGGCAGCAGCACCCACGGCGCGAGCATCATCGGCAGCGTCTCCGAGGAGATCGAGCCCAGGGTGGTCAGCACCCGCGGCGACAGCGCGAACGCCGCAGCCCCCACCAACCGCGAGGTGCGGGTGCCGATGCCCAGCGCCTCGGCCACCCGCAGCAGACCCCAGAAGCCGGCCGTCAGCAGCAGTGCCCACCACAGTCGCTGGGTGACCCATCCCGGCACGCCGAGTTCGTGGCCGAGCAGGAAGAAGGCGCCGTGCGGAAACAGATAGCCGTAGGCCTGGTTCTGCGTCTGCCCGAACGGCAGGTCGCTGTTCCACAGCGTGGCGGCCCGGGCCAGGAAGCGCAGTGGGTTGGCGGTCAGGTCGAGCTTGGTGTCCGGGGCGATCAATCCGGGCGCCTGGGCGAAGCACATCACCAGTGCGACGGCGAAGACTCCGGCCAGCCAGCGACGGGACAGCGGTCGCTCGGCCGCGGGATGCTCGGCGGCCGCTGCTGGGGTGGCGGTCAGCGTGCTCAGGCTAGCCGCGGTTGCCGTACTCGACGCGGTTGAGCACCGAGGACGCCGGGTCGACGGGGGACAGCGGCGGCTTGGTGTCCTGCTGGATCATCTGGGTCACCCCGAAGATGGAGGCGGCTCCGAGCAACAGACCGACCACGGTGCTCGCGGCGGCAGGCACCAGGAACCGGGTCATGTTCGGCACTCCTCGCTTTCGCGGGTCGGGGGACAACCTCGCTGGTCAACCTAGCACGCGGACCCGGCGCGCCCGACCTCGCATTGGCCTGCGGCGGCGGCCATGACAGCATGGTCCGATGTTCACTCGCGTGCTTCCTACCCGCGTACTCGCGGCCCTGACGGCGGTGCCACTGGTCATTGCCGGATGTTCCTCGACGGCCCCGCAGTCGGCATCGGCTCCGGCGACTCAGTCCAACGTCGTCGAAAGTGCCAGTGTGACGCCGCTGGCCGGGCCGGCCCCGATGCCGGCCGCCCCCGCGCCGCCGGCCTGTGGCGCCGGTTCCGCCCTGCTCGCGTCGATGTCCACCCGCGACAAGTTGGCCCAGTTGCTGATGGTCGGGGTCCGCAACGCAGCCGACGCCCGCGCGGTGGTGGACACCTATCACGTCGGCGGCATCATGATCGGCAGCTGGACCGACCTGAGCATGCTGACCGACGGCTCCCTCGGTGAGATGGCCGACCTCGGACCGCTGCCGTTGGCGGTGAGCGTGGATGAGGAGGGTGGCCGGGTATCTCGGCTGTCGACGTTGATCGGCCCCGCGCCGTCGGCCCGGACGCTGGCCCAGACCCAGACGCCCGAGCAGGTCTACCAACTCGCGCTCAGTCGGGGCCAGCAGATGCGCGGCCTTGGCATCACCATCGACTTCGCCCCGGTGGTCGACGTCTCCGATCAGGGCGACGACACCGTCATCGGCGACCGGTCGTTCTCCGACGACCCCGCCACGGTCACCACCTACGCGGGCGCCTTCGCCCGCGGTCTGCGCGCCGCCGGGGTGCTCCCGGTACTCAAGCACTTCCCCGGCCACGGGCAAGGCTCCGGTGACTCGCACACCGCCGGAGTGGTCAGCACCCCGCCGCTGTCGGAACTGATGAATCGCGACCTGGTGCCCTACGTGACGCTGACCACCGAGGCCCCGGTCGCGGTGATGATCGGCCACCTCGAGGTGCCCGGCCTGACCGGGAACACCCCGGCCAGCCTCAGTCCGGCCGCGATCAATCTGCTGCGCAGCGGCGGCTACGGCGGGCCCGGCTTCAACGGCCCGGTCTTCAGCGACGACCTGTCGTCCATGGCCGCAATCTCGTCGCGCTACGGCGTGGCCGAGGCGGTGCTGCGTGCCCTGCAGGCCGGCACTGATGTGGCGTTGTGGGTGACCACCGCCGAGGTGCCCGCCGTGCTGGACCGGCTCGAGAAAGCAGTCGCCGCAGGCGAACTCGCGATGCCGGCCGTCGAAGGTTCGGTGCTGCGGATGGCCGGTATCAAGGGTCCCAGCGGACGCTGCGGCGGCTAGCCGTGGCCGGTGGGGCCGGTGGCACCAAGCGCCTGCCGCGCGCGGTTCGCGAGCAGCAGATGCTCGACGCCGCGGTGCAGATGTTCTCAGTCAACGGCTACCACGAGACGTCGATGGATGCCATCGCCTCCGCGGCCGAGATCTCCAAGCCGA
>CAMCWJ010000083.1 GCA_945882475.1 Bifidobacterium breve | reverse complement strand
CCTCAATCGCGGCGTCCAGAGACTGCGCCCCACTGGAACGGTCGACGGGGATGTGGCGCAGGCTGCGCATGACCGGACCCATGAACCTGGCGTCGAATATCTCTTTCTTGGTCATGAAACGCACCAGCCGGCCCAGGCCCTGCTTGTAGAACGGGTACCCGGCGAAGGTGAAGTCGAGGTAGCCGGTGTGGTTGATCGCCACGACCGCACCGCCGGTGGTGGGCAGGTTCTCCATGCCGGTCACGGTGAACCGCAGACCCTGGACACGCTGAAGCAGGCGCACGCCCGCGATGACAGTCCCGTATACCGGCTCCACGGCCGTCAGCCTAGTGCACCGCCCGCTAAGCTCTCGATGGGCGCATCCACCGTCGGAAAGGCAATACGTGCAGGTCACCAGTATCGGCCACGCAGGCTTTCGGATCGACACCGCCGCGGGCAGTGTGCTGTGCGATCCCTGGCTCAATCCCGCCTACTTCGCCTCCTGGTGGGTGTTCCCCGACAACAGCGGTCTCGATTGGGCCGCGATCGGTGACTGCGACTACCTCTACGTCTCGCACCTGCATGCGGACCACTTCGATCCTCGACTGCTCGCCGACCACGTCAACAAGGACGCCGTGGTCCTGCTGCCCGACTTCCCGGTCCCCGACCTCAAACGGGAGTTGGAAGCCCTGGGCTTCCATCGGTTCCTGGAGACTGAGGACTCCGTCAAGCACCGACTCAGCGGCCCCAAGGGCGATCTGGACGTGATGATCATCGCGTTGCGCGCCCCGGCCGACGGACCGATCGGCGACTCCGGGCTGATCCTCTCCGATGGCGTCACCACCATCTTCAATATGAACGACTCCCGGCCACTGACGCTGGACAGCCTGGAGTCGGAGTTCGGCGGTGTCGACGTCCACATGACGCAGTACTCCGGGGCCATCTGGTATCCGATGGTCTACGACATGCCGCAGCGCGCCAAGGAGGCCTTCGGCACTCAGAAGCGCCAGCGCGGGATGGACCGCTGCCGGCAGTACATCGCCGACGTCGGGGCCACCTGGGTGATCCCGTCGGCCGGACCGCCGTGCTTCCTGGATCCGGAACTACGCGATCTCAACGACGACCACGGGGACCCGGCCAACATCTTTCCCGACCAGATGGTGTTCCTCGAACAGCTTCGATTGCACGGTCAGGACGGCGGGTTGCTGATGATCCCGGGAACGGTCGCCGATTTCACCGGCTCACAACTGAATTCACTGACCCATCCGATTCCGGTCGATGAGGTGGAGAAGATATTCACCACCGGTAAGGCTGACTACATCGCCTCCTACGCGCAGCGGATGGCCCCGGTGCTAGCCGCCGAGAAAGCCGGTTGGGCGCCCGCGGCGGGCGATCCGCTGCTGGAGCCGATACGCGCCCGCTTCGAACCGATCATGCTGGCCAGCGATCAGATCTGCGACGGGATCGGCTATCCGGTCGAGCTCAAAATGGGTCCCGAGACCGTCGTGGTGGATTTTCCGAAACGAACTGTGCGCGAACCGATTCCGGATGAGAAATTCCGCTACGGCTTCGAGATCGCTCCCGAGTTGGTGCGCACCGTGTTGAGGGACAACGAGCCGGATTGGGTCAACACCATCTTTCTGTCAACCCGGTTCAGGGCCTGGCGGGTCGGTGGCTACAACGAGTACCTCTACACGTTCTTCAAGTGCCTCACCGATGAGCGCGTCGCCTACGCCGACGGGTGGTTCGCCGAGGCCCACGACGACACCTCGACGATCGCCCTGGACGGCTGGGAGGTGCAGCGCCGCTGCCCCCACCTGAAGGCCGACCTGGCCCGATTCGGTGTCGTTGAAGGCACGACGCTGACCTGCAACCTGCACGGCTGGGCCTGGGATCTGAAGACCGGCCGCTGCCTGACCAGCCAGGGCCATCCGTTGCGCTGTTCGCCGACGTGACCGGTCCGCCGCCGCAGTACTACGACGACGGCCTGATCCAACTCGACGGGCAGGCCCTGACGCTGCGGCGCTACCACTTTCCGTCCGGGACGGCGAAAATCATTCCGTTGCAGGCGATTCGCGGGTATCGCGCCGAGCCGCTCGGCGCGTTGGCGCAGCGCTTCCGGATCTGGGGCAGCTCGGATCTGCGGCGCTGGCTGCCACTGGATCCGGGCCGGCCGCGCAAGTCCACGCTGGTCACCCTTGACGTCCCCGGAACGTGGCCGAGTCCGGCGTTCACACCGACCGACCCGGGGCGGTTCCTGACGCTCTTCGCCGAGGCGCTCGCTCGCTAGCCCGGTGCGGGGGCTTTCAGGGTTCCCACACCAGCTGGCGCAGTTCGGAGAACCCGGGGCCGGCGGTGTCGTAAACCCGCACGATCGCCTCATCACCGGGTTTCAGGTAGGTCGACTCCCCCACCGCGGTGTAGCGCGTTGCACCGATCCCGATCAGCGCGGTGCGAGGCCGCCCGCAGGCCACCATCAGTGCGCCGACGTCCTCCAGCGGGGTGTCGGGGGAACCCTTCTGATTGGCCAGCCGCTCAACGATCCAGTCCAGCAGAACCTCGCCGTAATAGGAGTAACCGAGCAGTGGACTGTCCACGCCGTACTCGTGGTGGGATCCATCGGCGGTACGCAGATGACACAGCAGTCGCAACGTCGCGGTCGGCCCGTCCGGGGTGAGGTCGCCGATGTCGAAGAACTCGCGCGCAACGCCTTTGGAGGCCGGTCCCCAATTTTTCTTCACACTGATCTTGGGCGCGCCAGGCCGGCGAATCGAGCAGTCGTTGAACGCGCCGAGTGCAAACGGTTGCAGGCTGACGACCGTGTCACCCTTCCAGACGACCCGACAGGCCAGCCCGACCTCGGGTTCGATCTGCAGGTTCAGCGGGCCGTCGTCAGACGTCGTCTCGGGCACCACCAGAGCATCGTGGGACAGCGGGAACTGACCGAGGAAACCCGGGTCCCCGGGGGCGTACCACGGGAAGATTCCCTTGGGGGCATCGGCGCCCGCGCTCGCGACATTGGTGAAATCGACTGCCTCACCTGCTTGTTCGAGGTGACCGGCGAAATTGCCCGCGACGCCGAAGCCGAACCACCCGCGCACATCGTCGAGGTCGAGTTCGATCATCACCGCAGCACCTCCGATCCGACGAAGGGCACCAGCGCTTCGGGAACCCGGATGGACCCGTCCGGCTGCTGATGGTTCTCCAGTATTGCGACCAGCCACCGGGTGGTCGCCAGGGTACCGTTGAGCGTTGCCGCGATCTGCGGTTTGCCGTGCTCGTCGCGGTAGCGGGTGGCCAGCCTGCGGGCCTGGAACGTGGTGCAGTTCGATGTGGAGGTCAGTTCCCGGTAGGCCTGCTGGGTGGGAACCCATGCTTCGCAGTCGAACTTGCGGGCCGCCGAGGAGCCGAGATCGCCTGCCGCGACATCGATGACTCGATAGGGCACGTCGATGAGTTCGAGCATCCGGCGTTGCCATCCCAGCAGCCGTTGGTGCTCGGCCTCGGCTTCCTCGGGACGGCAGTAGACGAATGCCTCGACCTTGTCGAACTGGTGCACCCGGATGATGCCGCGGGTGTCCTTGCCGTAACTGCCCGCTTCCCGGCGAAAACATGACGACCAGCCGGCGTAGCGCAGCGGGCCTGCCGAGAGGTCCAGGATCTCGTCGGCGTGGTAGCCCGCCAGCGGGACCTCCGAAGTGCCGACGAGATAGAGGTCGTCGGCCTCGAGGTGGTAGATCTCGTCGGCGTGCGCGCCGAGGAATCCGGTGCCGGCCATCACCTCCGGGCGCACCAGCACCGGCGGGATCATCAGGGTGAAGCCGTTGTCGGTCGCCAGGCGCACGGCAAGCTGGAGCAGTCCCAACTGGAGCAGGGCACCGCGGCCGGTGAGGAAGTAGAACCGCGACCCCGACACCTTGGCACCGCGTTCGGTGTCGATCAGGTGCAGCGCCTCGCCGAGTTCGACGTGGTCCTTCGGATTCTCCAGAATCGGCGGCTCGCCGATCACATCGAGCACCACGAAGTCGTCTTCGCCACCGGGCGGGACGCCCTCGATGATGACGTTGGGTATCGACAGGTGGGCGGTGCTGAACGCCGCCTCGGCCTCGGCCTGCTGTGTCTCGGCCCGTTTCACCTCCGCGGCAAGCGCTTTGGCGTGCTCCAGCAGCGCCGGCCGATCATCAGCTGAGGCCGAGCCGACCTCCTTGCTGGCCACCTTCTGCTCGGCGCGCAGGGTGTCGGCCGTCGAGATGGCCGCACGGCGGGCGGCGTCGGCCGCCAGCAACGCGTCCACCAGGGACGGATCCTCGCCCCGGCCGAGTTGCGACCGGCGCACCGCATCGGGGTCCTCGCGCACCAGTTTGAGGTCGATCACGACCTGAACCCTACTTTCGCGCCGGCAGCCGGGATGCGCCAGACCCGCCGTCGCACAGCACAACCCCGTAACGGTCCGCCCGCGGCACTTGTCACGGCGCGGTGCGGACCTGCCACAATGGAACCGATGTTGGAGCTGTCGGAGCGGGACGAGATGGGTGCCGAGCACGCCGATGAGGCGGCCTGGCAGTCGGAGGCCCCCGGTGCGCTGCACGCGTCCTCGACCCGCCGCGCCCTGCTGCTGACCGCGTTGGGCGCGCTGTTGATTGCCGGGTTGGTCACGGCCCTGCCGATCGGCGACCGGGGCATCATGGGGACCCGCCCCGCTACCGCCGGGGCGCCGGGCGCCACCGTGCCGGCCTTCGCCGAGGCCAAGCCCGGGGCGTGCCTGACCTGGCCGGATAACGCACCAGACGCGGCGACGATCGTGGACTGCACCGCCGACCACCGGTTCGAGGTGGCCCAGGCCGTCGACATGCGCACCTATCCGGGGATGGAGTACGGGCCCGATGCGGCGCCGCCGTCCCCCGCCCGGATCCAGCAGATCAGCCTTGAGCAGTGCGAGCCCGCGGTGGAGCGTTATCTGGCCGCCAGGTACGACCCGAACAGCCGCTTCAGCATCAGCCTGCTGTGGGCAGGTGACAAGGCTTGGTCGCAGTCCGGCGAGCGGCGGATGCTCTGCGGGCTGCAATTGCCCGGCCCGGGCAACCAGCAGCTGGTCTTCACGGGCAGGGTAGCCGACCTCGATCAGTCCAAGGTGTGGGCAGCGGGCACCTGCCTGGGCATCGACCCCGCGACCAACCAGCCCACCGATGTGCCCGTGGACTGCGCGGTGCCGCATGCGATGGAGGTCACCGGCGCGGTCAACCTGGCTGAGAAATTCCCCGAGGGATTGCCCGCCGAACCCGACCAGGACGCGTTCATCAAAGAAGTGTGCACCCAGCTGACCGACGCTT
Source organism: Bifidobacterium breve (assembly GCA_945882475.1). Lineage (GTDB taxonomy): Bacteria > Actinomycetota > Actinomycetes > Mycobacteriales > Mycobacteriaceae > Mycobacterium. Next base: position 4,927 of record CAMCWJ010000083.1, on the reverse strand, counting down.
ACCTGGCACCGATCCAGTTGCGCGACACCACGCTGACGCTGATCTACAGCACGGTATCGCTGCCCAGTTGGACCGCGGGCAGCCGACAGGTCTCGTGCAGCATCGGCGCCACCCTGGGCAACGGGGGTTGGGCCACGCTACTCAACAGCGCCAAGGGCCCGCTGCTGATCAACGGCCAGCCACCGATCCCGCCGCCGAGCATCCCCGAGGAACGGCTCAACCTGCCCTTGCCGCCGGGTCGATGACCGACAAGGCGCGCGCTTAGTGCCCGTCGGGATGGCCCCGGACCGCTTCGAGGAGTTGGTCGCCGACGCGCTCGACCTGATCCCGCCCGCGCTCGCCCAGGCCATCGACAACGTGGTGATACTGGTCGAGGCCAAACATCCTGAAGATCCGGAACTGCTGGGCCTCTACTGCGGAACTCCCCTGACCGAACGCGACACGACCTACGCCGGTGCGCTGCCGGACACCATCACGATCTACCGGGAACCTCTGCTGGAGATCTGTGACACCGAGGCCGATGTGGTGGAGGAGGTGGCGATCACGGTGATCCACGAGGTCGCCCACCACTTCGGAATCGAAGAGGACCGGCTCCATGAATTAGGTTGGGGATGAGCATCTTTCAACGATCCGGGTCGCCACTCCACTGGAAACTGTTGACATACTTGCCCATGTCCTGGGCCAGCTGCAGGTTGGCGCCGGAGGGGATCCCGGGCCCGGAGTCCGGCCCGAACGCCCGGTAGGGGCCGGTCGCGAATGCGATGAGCGCCACGTCGTTCTTGACCGCGGCCATGACGATGATCCGGACCCGGCTGTAGGCGGCGGCCGCGCCCTGCGGCCAGTCGTCGGCTGCCTCGCCGTAGCCGGGCTGATAGCCGACCATCGCGTTGGGAATCTCGTAGGCGAACGTGGCATCCGGATAGGACTTCCGAACCGCCGCCTTGGCGACATCTTTCGCTGAGCGACCACGCGCGGGCTCAGAGTAGAGCTGCATAACGCCACCATCGCCGCCGGTGAATGTCGCTGTGACTCCAGCCGATTCAGTGCTGATGGTGTACGCCGAACCTTCTGCCGGATAGGCCACCGAGAAGGCGCCGTTCGGTGCTTGGAACCGCGGCAATGACATCACCGGTGTGCCGGTCGGGGGGTGGCCGCACTCGGGGGGACACATGTAGTGGGCGATCTTGGGCGTCAGTACCAGTGCTACTCCGCCCAGGGCCACGACGACGGCGGAGATGGCCACTCCCCAGCGGCCGAGTAGCCAGCCGAAGCGGGGCTGCCGAGGCGCCAGGGCGGTGTAGCTTCCCGACGGCAGTGCGTAGCCCGGATAGGCTTGTCCACCAGGGGAATCGACTGTCGGCTGTGGCCGGGAGATCCCGCGGCGCTCGCGCCGCGACTCGCGAGACGAAGCCCGGGTGGCCACGCCGCAGGCGGGGCAGAACGCCATATCGGGCACCACCATCTCGCAGGCGATGCACAGCAGTGGCTGATCCTCATTGATCGGATCGTGGGTCTCGTGAAGCAGCGCCAGTTGCAGGGCGACCCGTAGCGCGATCAGGATGAGCAGAGCCATCAGCAGGTGCAGCACCAGCATCGGGGTCTGTGCCAGACCGACGATGTCGATGACCCCCGCAGCAGCGTGTATCAGCAGTGCCGCCACCGCGAGCAGTGCGAGCACCACGCGCGCGCGACGCGGATGGTCATCGGCATCATCGCTGTCCGGGTGGTGGTACCACAGCATGAGTCCGACCATTCCGCCCGCGGCTGCGCCCGTGACCGGAACGGTGATTCCACACAGGGCTGCCTCGACGACCAATCCCTTGACCGGCCTCGCATGGGCGAACAGGCCGGTGGTGAATTGCGGGGCCAGTCGAGTCAAGGTCGCAGCGGCCGTGAATGCCAGGGCGCCCAGAGCGCCGATCACGAAGCCGTCCAAAGACTCTCGCGTCGCCGATGGTCGAAGTCGTACGACGAAGGCGGGCACGGTCATGAGCACCATCCCGACCGTCGGGATGGCGAAGCCCGCGCCTAGCAGGTGGTGCACCGCGAGGCCCACGGACATCGGGACCCCGTAATTGTTGGCAACCACCGAACCACTCACCAGGACCCACGCGATGCCGAGCACGGCGCCGAGCACCGCGGCGAGGATCAACGAGAAGCGGGGCATGTCCCGCCCGACGCCGGACGCGCGTACGTACAGCACGAACAGCAGTGGCAGTCCGAGGGCGGCGACGGCGACGGCGGCGGCGGGCAGTCGCAGTAACGCAAAGCCGAACAGCGCAACGGTGGCGATGGCCAGTGTCCACCGGAAGGGCCTGCGCGAGCGGTTGGGCAGATGCGGGAACAGCGCGCTCAGAAGGTAGGGCCGCAGCACCTTCTCGTTCGGCGCCGCGCCGAAGGTGGCCGGTCTCAGCCACCGCCGCCGCTCGGAGCGGTCTTCGGTCGCATGCAGTCCACATCGCCCGCAGAAGTTTCCGGATGGAACGTCAAAACCGCAGCCCCGGCACTGCATTCGCGGCACCGCGGCGAACGCCGCGTCGGTGGTCACCGCAGAATCTTCTGCAGGACCCGAAGGTTCTGCGCGAGATTGTCGACATTCGGCGTACCGAGGCCGGTGACAAGGTCATATCCCGGCCCGGCGTTGTCAACGGCATTGCCTCCCAGGACGATGTCGTGGAATGACGGCAGCCGGGCACCTTCGGCCAGGCGATACAGGAGCGGGTTGAGATCGCCGACGGGGCGGCCGCCGCTCTCGGTCAGGTACTGGTTCATGACCGCGACGATGCCGGCCCAGATCGGTGCCGCCACCGACGTGCCGCCGCCCACCAGAACCTGCTGCCCGAAGACGATCTTGACGCCGGTGAAGGGGTCGGCGACCGCGGAGATGTCCGGAGTCAGCCGCCGCCCGGCCCCGCGGCTCACGGCCAACTCCTGCTGCCAGGCCGGGCGCTCGTACAGCGCCGAGACGCCACCGGCCGTGCCCTGGGACAACGGCGCGTCGAACCAGGCCTGCTCGGCCTGCCAACCACCGCCGGCGTCGGTGGACACCGTGGTCCCGCCGACGTTGGTCATCTCGGGAATCGACGCCACCGCGTCCAGTCCGATGTCATCGGCACTGGGCGGGGCCGACCACGCCTGTCCCCCTTTGCATTCCAGGCCCGCAAGGTCGCCGCTGGCGTCAAAGGCCGTCGTCCCGTTCGCGATGGCTTTAACCAGGGCCGCGCGCGCGGGGACCAAGTCGGCCGCGGTGATCAGCTTGTCGCAGCCCCAGCCGATCGAGAAACTCCACACTGCGCCTGGATAGGCACGGTCGGCCTCCTCCATCATGGTGGCGATCTTCTCGTAGGAACCCGGCCCTTCCACGGTCGAGCGCGCGTTGACGAGAACCTTCTTCGCGTCAGGCGCGATGGCGTGGATGGCCTCGAGGTCCATCGTGGCCTCGCCCCGCCGGGCCGACGGTTGTCCCCCGACCACCTCGGGGGTGAACTGCGGCAGGTTGAACGTCGTCGAATACAGATCCAGATCGGCCTGGTCGAAACCATCGAATGCGAACACGATGACGGTGACACCCTTGCCCGTGTAGCCGCCGTCCCGCAGTGGCGCGATGTTGTAGGTGCGCAGCAGGGCATCGGGTGCCAGACCCTGCGCCGGTACCTCCAGAGGCATGAACGGGGGTTTAGCCTCGCGGTGCGGCGTGTAGCTCAGGATGCGACCCAATTCGGCCACCTCGGTGCGCACGGGATTGGGGACCGGCGGCTGCTGGGGCGAGGCGTAGAACAGTTGCCCGCGCCGACCCCGGTAATCGTGGACGTCGACGCCGAACGCGGCCCCGACCGCGCTGGGCGCCCCCTGCACGATTGCCCAGGCATCCCCGGGCCGCCAGCGCACCGACAGGTCGTGCGCCCGCGCCCACTGCATCAACTCGTGCGGCTCGGACTCCGCGCGCAACGCGGCGGTCAGTTCGACGTTCGCACCCTGAGCGGGGCCGAGGTCCGTCGAATCCGCCAGCAGTGCGGCAAAGGGGCCGGCGATCCGGGCGGGCCGGTCAGCCTGCCCACCCCGATACACCAGTAGGCCCACCGCCGCGGTGTTGATCACGACTAAGAACAGCGCGATCAACCCGCGGCGGCTGGTCCGGGTCATGCCGATTGGATCTACCCGTGTGGTTTAGCCGCCGCCGGTGATGACGTTGCCCGGCAGCGCGGTGGGCGCCGGGCGCGCCTTGACCGTCGGTGAGAACGAGTTGTTCCCGCCGGGGCCGACCGCCTTCTCCGTCGGCGACGGCGCGTTCGTCGGAGTGGCCGGTGCACTGGAACTCGGCGACTTCGTCTCGGTGGGCTTCTCCTTGGTGTCCGTGCTGCACGCGGTCAGCGCTCCCATGCCGACGAGTGCGGCTGCGCCGGCAGCCAGTGCGATCTGACGCGTAAATCGGTTTGTTCCCATAGCTCTCCCTGCTTTCCTGCCCTTGAGGGGCACCTATCCAATGTATCCGATTTTCATTCCTAACCGGCGGTCGAGGCTGGCCGGCGGACCGGCGCGGACTCACGCCGCCGCCGACGCGAACGTCGTGACGCGGACCGCGCAGCAACCCCGCAAGCCGGGCAGAACGATGCGTCCGGGACCACCCGCTCGCACTGGATACAGAGGATCGGTTGCCCGGTGGATGGGTCGGGCCGCTCGTGTAGGAGGGCCAGTTGCATGCCGATCCGGAGCACCAGTACCGCCAGCACCGCGATGAAAAGGTGCAACCCGAGTTGCTGCAGCGGTTGGAGGCGGGCGACTTCGACGACCCAGATCCAGGTGTACATCCCGGCGACCAGCAGCGTGAAGAACGCCAACACGCCGCGCACCTTCCACGGTCGCATGTCGGCGCGGCGGCCGGGGCTGAACCACAGCATGATGCCGATCCGGCCCCCGGTCGCTCCAG